>JAQTWR010000323.1 GCA_028689195.1 Anaerolineales bacterium
GTTGGTAATCGCCAACACCGATTTGATGACATGCGTATCGGGGTCGTCGCCTTCCGCCAAAATGACTATCGAGCGCGCGGTATGCGGGCTGGCAATTTCAAGATCGGTCAAGTCAATGGGATTTCCCGAACGGCAGATGACGCGCGTGTTCTTCGTATCGGAAATGCGCTCACTAATTGCATCTTCCATTTCGATCTTATCCTGATCTGCCAGCACAACAATGACCGCGCCGCTCGCGCGGCTTTCGTTGGCGAGGACAAGTTCCGAGATAATGGTAAAGACCTGCGGCGACCAACCCAAAATAAGCGTATGGTCGTTTTCCAATACCATCGAGCGCCCCTTGCGCATCTCTTCCATTTTGTCTTCGAGACCGTTGTTAATAATACCGATCAACGCGCTGACGAAAAGCACGCCGCCAACAGTTACAAAAAACATGACAAAGCGAAATCCCCAACCCTCGTCCGCGCCCATAGTGCCCGCGTCAAGCGTGCGCATCATGCCTTCCCAAGCCGCCTCGAAGAACGACATCGGCGCGTCGCTGCCGGCTGGCGCAAGCGGCAAGCCGCCAATGCTGATGGCTGCCGCCGCGATGACGATGACGATGAGCGCGATTACGGAAAGTCCGCCGATCAACGCGCCCGTGCCGCGCGACATATAATTATCAAACCAATACTGAAAACGCTGCTTAAAAGTAGGGGCTCTCATTTCTCTCCTAATATTACATTTTTTATCTATTATAATCTCAACCAGAATGATAATAAAGGCTTCATCAAGCCTGTAACGCAATATGTACATCGCGCGCTGCGGGTTAGCCAAAAAAAATCCATAGTAAAATCAGCCGAACACGCGAAACCTATTCAGGGTAATCGTCATTTTTATAACGAGGTAAACCATGTTTTCATTTGAAGATTCTGACCGACGCAAAGAGGAAGACCGCATCCGCAGCGAAGGCAGGCTGCCGCCGGGGCAGGCGCTGACCGTAAAATTTCCCGTGCTGCATTACGGTCCCGTGCCCACGTTCAACGCGGCAACGTGGGATTTTCGCGTGTGGGGCGAAGTGGAAGAAGAAAAAAAATGGTCGTGGGACGAGTTCAATCAACTGCCGCGTTCGACCGTCAAAATGGATATTCATTGCGTCACGCGTTGGAGCAAAGTAGATACGGAGTGGGAGGGCGTCTCTATTAAGACACTTGTAGAAAATGGGTTGATCAAAATCAAGCCAAGCGCCACCCACCTCATGCAGCACGCGGAGTACGGCTTCACCGTCAACCTGCCGCTCGAAGTTGCGCTGCAAGATAACTTTCTGCTCGCCACGCATTTGAATGGAGAACCGATTACGCCCGACCACGGGTATCCATTACGCGGCGTAGTGGGATATATCCCCGGGCGCGAAGACCTCGAAACGCCATATTTTTGGAAAGGCGCGAAGTGGATTCGCTCCCTCGAGTTTATGCCCCGCGACAGACTCGGATTTTGGGAACAGGCGGGCTACCATAATCACGCCGACATTTGGCTCGAAGAACGATTTGGGTAAATAAAAAAACTCCGAGACGCTTACGCAAGCATCTCGGAGTTTTGCTTTTACTTTTATTACTTCGGGCGTTTATCGAGCGTAACCGTCAAGTCAACTTTTTCGTCGCCGCGCAGCACGGTGACGACGACCGTATCGCCGGGGGATTTATTGGTGATGAGATACGCCAGCAGATTTTGATAAGTTTTAATTTCGTGTCCATCGAGCGCGATGATTAAATCGCCGCCGCCGAGCAAACCCGGTATCGAGGTTTTTTGCGACGCGGGTATGATTCCCGCTTTATCCGCCGGACCGCCGCGAACGACGTCGGTCACATACGCGCCCATGTAGGTTTTCAGTCCAAGCGCTTTTATCGCCTCAAGACTCAAAGGTCCCGACGAAGACGAAATGCCCATAAACGGGTAGTCATATTTTCCCGTTGAAATCAACACGGGCGCAACGCGTTTGACGATGTTGATGGAAACCGCAAAGCCGATGCCCGAGTTGACGGGCTGCCCCGATACGGTGGCGCTTTCGGTGCGGATCGCGCGATTGACGCCAATCACTTCGCCGTTGATATTAAACAAGGGACCGCCGGAATTTCCGGGGTTGATTGCCGCGTCGGTTTGGATAATATCTCCCGCCGTGAAAAAATTTCCGCCGGAGGTTTGGTGCGCGGAATCCAAAATGCGGCTCAACGCAGAAACAATCCCCACCGTCATGGTGCTTTCCAATCCAAACGGGTTGCCAATCGCAATCACGGTTTGACCGACCTGCAACTTGCTGGAATCTCCCATCGGAAGCGGATGCAATTCTTCGGCGGGCGCGTCCACTTTTACGACGGCGAGATCAGAATCTAAATCGGTGCCGATGACTGTTCCATACGCCATGTACCCCGAAGTGAAGCGAACCTCCAGCGTCTTTGCGCCTTCGATGACGTGGTAATTGGTAATGACGTGACCTTGTGCGTCGTACACAAACCCAGAACCTTGTCCCTGATCAGTGAAGATGGCGACCGTGCCGGGACTGACATTTTGATAGAGCGTAACCAAATTTTCCTGCTGCGTCAAAGGATTGACCGCGCTTGCGTCGATGGGAGCAATCGGCTGAATTACCGCCGCCGTCGGCGCAGGTTGCTGCGTTTGCCGCGCGGGCAGCGCCGATTGGCAGGCAAGCGCCGCCAATATCAATACGACTAAAGCCAAAACGCTACGTTTTGTTTTCATGGATACTCCTGTTCTTAACATTAAATCTTTTTGAATTGCGCAAGCCGAAGAGTAATTCAGCTCGCAATTTCTATTTATTTTGCAGCTGCCTCATTAAAACTTTATGATAGAAGCCTGCTCGATTAATTCCCTCTGTTTTGACGAAAGATATTTCGGGATTTGAACTTTCAATTTCACAAAAAGATCGCCCTTTGTTTTAGGGTCTTTCAAATGCGGCATTCCGCGCCCCGCCAAACGAAAAACCTGATCGGGCTGCGTGCCGGCGGGAATGCTCAACTTCACATTGCCCGTTGGCGTTTCGACGTCCGCGTCGCCGCCGAGCAGCAACGTAAAAACGCTGAGCGTAGACGTGGTGTACAGGTCTTGTCCTTTGCGCTCGAATTTCCCCTCGTTTGTGATATTCACCATGAGATAAAGATCGCTGCCGTCGGGACCCGCATTTGCCACGCGGACTTTGGAGCCTGTCTTCACGCCGGCGGGAATATTCACCTGCAATTTGCGCCCGTTCGTTTGCAGCCGACGCACCGCGCCATGATACGCCTCGTCGAAGGTGATGTCTACTTCCTGCTCGTATCCTTGCGCCGCCTGCGGAGTCCGCATGGAAGAGCGCATGGCGTCGCCAAAAATCGCGCTGAAGAAATCGGAGAATCCGCCGCCGAATACGTCGTTCATGTTAACGTTTCCGCCGCTGCCGCCCGCGCCGCGCCAGTCATCCCAGCGGAAATCGCCCGGGCGTCCGCCGCTTGAACGGAAGTCGGAATACGCGCTGCCCAGTTGATCGTAGCGGGCGCGCTTTTCCGCGTCGCTCAATACCTGATACGCTTCGTTAATTTCCTTGAATTTTTCTTCGGATTTTTTATCGTTTTGGTTTTTATCAGGATGATGCTGCATGGCAAGTTTGCGGTACGCTTTACGAATATCGTCCGCGCTGGCTTTGCGGTCTACGCCGAGAATTTTATAGTAATCTTTATAGTCCATAGCGCTATTGTTATCACCATGCAAATGGTTCGTCAAGCGCGCAAAGGTCGCGCTAACGGAACTCTAA
>JAQTWR010000324.1 GCA_028689195.1 Anaerolineales bacterium
CGCAAGGTCACCAAGCCGATTTGTCCCGTGAAGCCCAAATTCGGCTCGCAGGAATGATTGAAGCAGTCGTTGGGTTCTTTCTCTTCGGCGGTGAGCAGATACAAGTCTTCGTCAATTTGCAGTACGAGCTGCGTAAAGCGCGGCATGGATGGGTCGAGTTCGGATTTGGAAACGACGCGCCCGCCCCACAGCGAAATCAATTCGCCTTTGGGAATGAACGCGCGCGCGAAGACCCCGCATCCGCCTTTGTGTTCGCGCGTTTCGCATTTTGGGTTGAAATAAGAATAGGATGATTGTGTCATGGATGGGATTATACAAGAGAAATAAATTTATCCGCTAATCTACGCCAATCCTCGCGAATTAAAAAAATCTCTACCGTACAAATTTGATTCAGGACGCAGATAAACGCTAATTTCGCTGATAAAAAAATCCGCGTTTTTCAGCATCCCAATTTAATTTTCAATCAAGTCTTGTTTAACTCCAAAGTCTGGAGACTTTGGAGTCCTGCGAACTACTTTGAACCGCCCTCGCCGTCCGAGGTCTGCGCGACGATTCTTTGCGCGAACATGATCGGCAGCGCGGTAATCAGCACCACGAGCATCGCGGTCACGTTGGTGATGGGGCGGTTGCGCGGTTTGAGCATTTGCGAAAATATCCAAATGGGAAGCGTCTGCTGGTTTCCCGCTGTGAACGTGGTCACGATAACTTCGTCGAATGAAAGCGAGAAAGCCAGAATCGCGCCCGCCATCAGCGCCGTGCCGATGTTCGGCAAAACCACATGCCAAAAAGTTTGGAATGAATTTGCGCCCAAATCCATCGAGGCTTCTATCATCGAATTGCTCGAACGCCTGAACCGCGCGATGACATTGTTGTACACCACCACCACGCAGAAGGTCGCGTGACCGATGACGATTGTCCAAAATGTGAAGGGGATGTGCAGCAAACTGATTGCCGAGCGCATGGCAATCCCCGTCACAATGCCGGGCAGCGCCAGCGGAAGAATCAGCATGAACGAGATGGCTTCCTTGCCGAAGAAATCAAAACGATAAACGGCTGCGGCGGCGAGCGTTCCCAATATCAGCGCCGCGACGGTCGCCAGGACTGCAACGCGCAAGGTCAGGAACAGCGTGTCTTGCATCGCGGTATTTTGAATGGCTTGCGGAATCCATTTCAACGTCAGCGCGGGCGGCGGAAACGTGTAAGCGGATTCGTCGGTTGTGAACGAATACAGAAAAATCAGCCAGAGCGGAATATGCAAAAACAGCAACGCGCCAATCGCGCTTAAGGTCAGGGGCAGCGAAGCGCGTTCGTTGGATGATTCTGCGGAAGGTTTAGAGCGCATCGAAAGCTCCTAGTTTGCGGGCGAGCAGCAGGTATGAAATCATAATGATGATAGGTCCCATCGTAAACGCCGCCGCGAGCGGAATGTTTCCCGAAGTTCCCTGATAGGTCAGCACTGCTTTGCCAATGTAAAAACTGGAAGTGCCGAACAACTGCGGGACAATGAAATCGCCAAGCGTGAGCGAGAAGGTGAAAATCGAACCTGCGATGACGCCGGGGAAAGCCAGCGGCAGCAGCACCGTGCGGAAGGTTTGCGCGGGCGTCGCGCCCAAATCGCCTGCGGCTTCGATCAACGATTTTGGCACGCGCTCCAACGCGGTCTGAATCGGGATAATCATATACGGCAGCCAGATATAAAGAAACACAAGAAAAATTCCAGTAGGCGAAACGGAGAGCGATGGACCGCCGAGCGTTTCGTTGCTCAAATACCAATTGAGCAAACCGTCCAGATGGACGAGCCGCGCAAACCATGAGACGATGCCCTCTTGCGCGAGAATCAACTTCCACGAGTAGACGCGCACCACATAACTCGTCCACAGCGGGAGGGTGACCGCGAGGTAGAGCCAGGTCTTCATGCGCGCCGAAGCGAACCGCGCCATATAATACGCCAACGGAAACGCGATGACGATGGACGCAAGCGTGACCGAAAGCGCCATAACGGTTGTGCGTAAAAATATTTGCAGGTTGGTCGGGATGAATAACTTTGCGTATGTCTTCAAAGTAAATTCGCGTATGACCTGTCCCGTAAAGCCGTCGAGGTAGAAGAAACTGTTAATCAGCAAACTAATCAGCGAGCCGATGTAGACCACCAAAAACCAGATCAACGGCGGGGCAAGGAACAGCGCGAGCGTCAAACGCGGACGCCGATAAAAATACGTGGAGATTCGGTTTAACATTTAACCTCCCACATAACTGACATGCTCTTTTTTCCAAAGCAGGCGCGTCTTTTGATTTTTTATTTTCGTAACGTCTATGGAAGAGGTTCTCAAATTTTGTTCGATTACCACCAAATCGCCGCCGCCTTCCAACTCGACGAGATAGCGCGTGTACAAACCGAGGTAAATCACGTCGCGCACGATTCCATCCGCGACGAACATATCGCCTTCAATCTGATCGTCCATTTGCGCGAGGCGGATTTTCTCCGGGCGCACGGAGAATCGTTTGGGCGAGCCTGTGATGCGCTGCGCGACTTCGCCCGCGATCAGATTCGACGTCCCGACAAACCCCGCGACGAACGGCGTAGACGGGTGTTCGTATACATCGGCGGGAGTTCCCACTTGTTCGATGTTGCCTTCGTTGAATACCGCGATGCGGTCGCTCATGGTCAGCGCTTCTTCTTGATCGTGCGTGACGAAAATAAACGTGATGCCGACTTCGCGTTGAATATTTTTCAACTCGACCTGCATTTGCTGGCGCAATTTCAAATCCAGCGCGCCGAGCGGCTCGTCGAGCAGCAAAACTTTGGGATGGTTAATCAACGCGCGGGCGAGGGCGACGCGCTGGCGCTGTCCGCCGGAGAGCTGCGAGGGTTTGCGTTTTCCGTATCCGGGCATACGCACAAGATCGAGGGTCTCGTTCGCTTTTTTGACGCGCTCGGATTTTGGCATTCCTTTGATCATCAAGCCGTAGGCGATGTTATCTTCGATGGTCATGTGCGGGAATAACGCGTAATCTTGAAAGACCGTGTTGACCGGGCGCTCGTACGGCGGCAAATTGGAAACATCCTGCCCGTATAGAAAAATTTGCCCCGCAGTAGGGCGGTCAAAGCCCGCGATCATTCGTAGGCAGGTTGTCTTTCCCGAACCCGAAGGTCCAAGCATGGAGAAAAATTCCCCGTCTTTGACTTCGAGTTGAACATTGTCCACCGCTTTGACTTCGCCGAAATGACGGCTGACGTTCTTAAAAAGAATTGCTGGTTCGCTCATAAAAGCCCTCAAGAAAATTCGTAATCGCGGACTCCAACGACTTCAGTCGTTGGAGTCCGTAAAAATAATGGGACACGGCGAACCATGTCCCATTTTCAATTCAAAATTTATTGCCCTACAATCGCGGTAAATTCTTCTGTCCAGCGGTCATAGGTGACGCAGTCGCTTTTGCCGTTGCCGCATTCGGCGATGGGCGTCTTCCAGAAGTAGATTTGGTCGAAGGTGTCGTAGCCGTTGGCTTTACAGCCTTCGGTTCCGAGCAATTCGCTGGCGCCATCGCAAGCCGCAGGAACGGAGGGCGCGGAGCCAAACCACGAAGCCACGTCGCCTTGAACTTTGGGATTAATCGAATGTTCAAGCCAAAGGTACGCGCATTCAGGATGCGGCGCTTTCGCAGCCATCATGGTCGTATCCGCCCAGCCTGTCGCGCCTTCGGTCGGTACAACGCTGGCAATCGGCGCGCCGGCAGCCTGTAAGAGATTTACCTGCAGGGGCCATGATGA
>JAQTWR010000019.1 GCA_028689195.1 Anaerolineales bacterium
GCTTCTTTCCCGAAGCCCCAGGCTGGTTTCGTTTACGCACATGTCCAACGTTCTCGGTACGATCAACCCCGCTGCGGATATGATTCGCATGGCGCATGACGCGGGCGCGATTGTGTTGGTGGACGGCGCGCAATCTGTTCCACATCTCACAGTGGATGTGCGCGCTCTCGACGCGGATTTCTACGCTTTCTCCGCGCATAAGATGTGCGGTCCGACGGGCGTAGGCGCGTTGTATGGAAAGTCTGCGCTGCTGGAATCCATGCCCCCGTTTTTGGGCGGCGGAGACATGATCAAGGAAGTCAAGTTGCGCTTGTTTCGTCCCAATACCTTGCCGCATAAATTCGAGGCGGGAACGCCCGCGATTGCCGAAGCCGTCGGGTTTGGCGCTGCGGTGGATTATCTTTCCAGTCTCGGCATGGATAACATCGCCGCGCATGAGCGCGAAATTACCGAGTACGCGCCGGAGCGTTTGGAAGAAATTCCGGGCGTAAAAATATTCGGTCCCGCCGCCGACAAGAAGGGCGGAGTCGCCGCGTTCACGTTGGAGGGAGTTCATCCGCACGACGTCGCGCAAATCCTCGATCAAGACGGAATCGCCGTTCGCGCGGGACATCACTGCGCGCAGCCGCTCCATGAAAAATTTGGAATCCCCGCCACCAGCCGCGCTTCGTTTTATATCTACAATACAAAAGACGAAGTGGATTTACTGGCGAATGGAATTTATAAAGTTAAGGAAATGTTTGGGTAGGGCGCGTAATGTATCTAATGTGCATAAGGCGCATGAGGTATCTGATGGAAAACTTTGGAAACTTCTGAAACATCAAGCGTCTTATACCCCTTGGAGTTTGGAGAACTTATGGACGACCTGTATCGCGAAGTCATCATCGAGCATTATAAAAATCCGGCGTATCGCGGCAAACTTGACCCGCATGATATTTCGTTTGCAGATAACAATCCGCTGTGCGGCGACCACATCCAAATTGATTTGCGCGTGGGCGCGGATGGCGTTGTAACCGACGCGCGTTTTGACGGTCACGGCTGCGCCATCTCGCAAGCCTCTGCGGATTTATTAATTGAATCAATTATCGGCAAATCCATTGAAGACGTGAAGAAACTCAACAAAGAAGCGCTGCTTGAATTACTCGGCATCGAACTCGGTCCCGTCCGCTTGAAATGCGCGCTGCTTTCGCTAAAAGTTTTGAAGGCGGGCGTGTACGGTTTGGGCGAAGCCAGCGACGATTTGGTGGAGTAAACGATGTTCAATTATTCCGCGCACGACCCGTCTGACCTTGAGTTTATCGAAATTGCTTCCGCTTCCGAACTCCCCAGCGGCGAACGACTTTTTGTAGACATCGCCGATATGCCCATTGTGATTTTTAACATCGCGGGACAGCTTTTTGCAATTGGCGATGTTTGCACGCACGACGACGGTCCGCTGGGCGATGGGGCGCTTGAGGGAAGCCATATCGTTTGCCCCCGTCACGGCGCGGAATTTGACGTGCGCAGCGGGAAAGCCATGCAGATGCCCGCCGCAATTGATATACCCGCGTATCCCGTTCAAATACGCGAGGGAAAAATATTTGTGGGGATTCCGAAAGAATAAAATTACTTCAATGATGGATGAACCATATCGGCGGGATACCATGTCCCGTTGATGAAAAGTTCGCAGCCGTCTCCCCATCCTTGAGGATTCCATCTCCACTGCATTGGCGGGGTAAACCTTTGGGATGATTGATAACACGCGGATTTTTTCGCTTCAATGTACGGGGCTACCACACAAACAAGTATCCCGATGATTATTAGCATAATCGCGGCAATGAAAATTATTGCGCGCCATTCTTTGAGAAAGTCAATCATTTTTTCTTTCTAAAAAGCCCGCCTATAAAAGCGGGCTTTACCGATTTTTATGCTGGAACCTTGTCCCATTCGCGCTGCGCGTATCCATATCCCCGCGCCAGAGCTTCATAATTTTTTGGCAACAAGTGTTTATGTCTTACGGGTAAATGATTTCCGAGCGCCTTCTCAATGTCTTTCAATGTGACTTCATGCAGGGCGCTCAGCAATGCGCCGACCGCGACCATATTCATTAATTTCTTGTCGCCGATTTCTTCCGCGATTTCGTTGCAGGGAATCATCAAGACGTGAATATCTTCGCGCTGCGCGGCGCGGTCTACCATAGACTGATTCACAATCAACGTTCCGCCAGCTTGCATCAGCGGCTCATACTTATCAAAGGAGGGCAGGTTGAGCGCAATGACCAGCGGGGGATTCTTCACGAGCGGCGAGCCGATTTCATGGTCGGCAATGACTACCGTGCAGTTTGCTGTTCCGCCGCGCATTTCGGGACCGTAGGATGGAATCCATGTCACTTGTTTGCCCGTGTCCATCGCGGCATACGCGAGGACTTGCCCGCCAAACAAAACGCCTTGTCCGCCAAAACCTGAGATGATGACTTCTTTTTGCATGTGTTTTCCTCTTTTTTTTTAAGCGCAAAGGACACAAAAGGAATTTGAACTCATCCTTCATCCTTCATAATTCATACTTTGATTTGCTTTATCGCTTCGCTGACTTTGTAATCGCCGAGCGGATATGCGGGGATCATGTGTTCTTCTACAAACTTCAACGAATTGACGGGCGTCATGCCCCAGTTGGTGGGGCAACTGGAAAGCAACTCGACCAGCGAAAAGCCAAGTCCGCGCGCCTGCGTTTCAAACGCGGTGCGGATCGCTTTCTTTGCAAGGCGGATATTTTTGGGGTCATGCAACGAACGACGCACGCAGTATCCAACGCCGTCTAATGTTGAAAGCATTTCAGCGACTTTGATCGGATAGCCTTGCGTTTCCACATCGCGTCCATTGACAGACGACGTGGTCTTCATGCCGGGCAAAGTGGTCGGCGCCATTTGTCCGCCGGTCATCCCAAAATTCGCGTTGTTGATAAAAATCACGGTCAGGTTTTCTCCGCGCGCCGCAGCGTGGACAATTTCGCCCATGCCGATAGACGCGAGGTCGCCATCGCCTTGATAGGTGAAGACAATTCGGTCGGGCATTACGCGCTTGATTCCGGTCGCCATAGCGGGCGCGCGTCCGTGCGGCGCTTCGACAAAATCGGTGTCGAAGTAGTTGTAGGCAAAAACGGAACATCCGACCGGCGCGACGCCAATTGTTTTTTCGACGATGTTCATCTCTTGTAAAACTTCCGCGATCAAATGATGCGCCACGCCATGCGTGCAGCCGGGGCAATAATGCGTGGGCGTATCGGTAAAGGCTTCGGGTCTTTCGTAGACTAAATTTTCAATTGCCATATTTTTTCCTTCTGTCATTGCGAGGAGCGCTCTTGTTCTTAGCGACGAAGCAATCTCATATTCGGTGATTGCTTGGCTTCGCTCGAAATGACGATTAGATGCGCGCCATGCGATCAAGCCACGCGTCGCGCGGATTTGCGTCCACGCTGAGTTTACTCGCCGTCATGCGTTTGATTTCATTCAAGATTTCGTCGGGGAAGGGAACTACGCCGCCCATGCGCCCGTAGAACTCAACTGGCACGCGATTCCTGACCGACAGGCGAACGTCTTCCAGCATTTGCCCCGAGTTCATTTCGGTGACGAGGAACGCGCCGACGCGCCCCGCGAGTTCGTCAATAATCTTGTGCGGGAACGGGCTGACCGTGATGGGTCGCAGCAGCCCGACTTTGATTCCTTCTGCGCGAGCTTCGCGTACCGCAGAGAGCGCTACGCGCCCCGCGGTTCCAAATCCGATAACGACGATTTCCGCGTCGTCGAGGAAGTATTCTTTGTAACGGACTTCGTTCTCTTGAATGGCGCGCCAGCGATGCAGCAATCGAAGATTCATCTTCTCTTCTTCGATAGGATCAAGATAGATGGAAGAAAGGACGCGCCGCTCGCGCTTGCCCATTTTTCCGTCGGTCGCCCAATCCCAATTCGCGCGTTGGATCGGTTTCATTTCGGGCATTTCGGCGGGTTCCATCATTTGCCCCACAGGACCGTCGAGGATGAGCATACAGATTGCGCGATATTTTTCCGCGAGGTCGAAGGATAGTACCGTCAAGTCGATGGCTTCCTGCACAGACGCGGGCGCGAGGACGATGGGTTGGTAGTCGCCGTGTCCGCCGCCGTGAACGGCTTGATTGTAGTCGCCTTGCGCAGGCGCGATGTTTCCAAGCCCGGGTCCGCCGCGCATCACGTTGACGAGAACCGCGGGAACTTCCGTCCCTGCGATGTATGAAATGCCTTCCATCATCAAACTTACGCCGGGAGACGATGATGAAGACATGACGCGCACGCCCGTGCATGCCGCGCCATAAACCATGTTGATTGCGCCGAGTTCGGATTCAGCCTGCACGAATGTGCGTCCGAGTTCGGGCATACGGCGCGAAAGATATTCGAGCACTTCCGTTTGCGGAGTGATGGGGTATCCGAAGTAGGCTTCGAGCCCGGCGCGGACTGCGGCTTCGGCTATCGCTTCATTCCCTTTCCATAATTCTTTTGGCATTTATTTCTCCGTTACGCCGCAACGGGCGCGGCATGTTTTGTCACTTCGCGATAAACCGTGATTGCGGCGTCGGGACAAACTAACGCGCAAATAGCACACCCCGTGCAACCGTCTTTGAACGTGTGCGCGGGGTGGTAGCCCTTATGGGTAAGGTGTGACATGTTCAATTCCATCACACCTTGCGGACAGGCGTTGATGCAAAGTTCGCATCCTTTGCAATATGTATCGCTCACTTCGATCCAACCTTTTGCTGCCATTGAATCTCCTTTTGTTTATTAGACCCTAAAGGTTTTGAGAACCTTTAGGGTCTTTTATGTGCGCGGGAAGTATGAATTAATAAATGAGATACTCCGCCTCTTTGATTATGTCCGTTTCGGCAAAATGCCGATAGTGCCAAGCGTCATATCGCGAACTGTCAAACATCATTCGTTTCAAGCGCTTTTCCATGCGTAAATTATTTTTCAATCCTCGCCCCGGCTGTGATTGACGCAGTTGGGCTTTACCTGCCAAGTCGGAAGGGTGTCCGTAGTAAGTTTTTTTGAGATAAACAAATAAATCACGTTTTGCAACCATCGTCCCAACCGTGGAGAAATACCCCGTCTGGATTCTCGTTGCGGGCTGGCTATTGGTCTTTTTCAATGTCATCGGATTGCTGTTCTTCTCCAGCCTCTTTCCCTAGTCAATATCTCGAATTGCCTCCGCTAACTCGACTGGATTTTCTTCGGGAATGAAATGTCCCGAATTTGGGAAGCGAATCACTCTGGCTTTGGGAAAAGCCCTGATCCATGTTTGCAATTCCTTTTCGCGGAAGGCGATATCCTTCGCGCCCCAAGCGATAATTTTTACTTTATCTTTTAGCGCGTCGCGTTGATTCCACAGCGATTTCAACCAGTCGGAAGCGCCCACAACCTGCGCGGGGAAAACCCAGTTACCTTTACGGTCTTCAGGGTTTGGAAATTGGTTGAGATAGTGTTTATGAATGTGCGGCGTGAGTTTGGACTTATCTCCAAACGCCATACGTACCACGGTTTGGGCAAAGAAGTTTTTTGTGCGAATCAGCCAGCGTCCAATGGGACCGCCTACAAAAGAACTGTAACCGACATAATACCAATCGTCTTTTACCGACCATAACCATGTGTTTGTTATGACAATGGATTTTATTTTTTCGGGGCGACGTATCGCGTAGGATAAACCGATCGGGCCGCCCCAATCGCCGACAACCATTGTGATATTTTTCAAATCCAGAGATTCTAATAACGCTTCGAGATTCTTGGCTTGTTCCTGCGGAAGATAGGAATAGTCAAATGGTTTATCGGACAAGCCAAACCCAATATGATCTACCGCGATGCAGCGATAATTTCCCGAAAGCGATTTGATCATCTCGCGCGCTTCAAACGACCATGAAGGATTCCCCGGCACAAAAATAACCGGGTCGCCCGAGCCTTCATCCACGTAATGCATATTTCCCTGCGGCGTCGTGAAATAATGAGATTCAAAGGGATATTCTTTTTCGTCCAGCCAATCTGGTTTTGTTTTGTTGTTCATGGTTCTCCTAATTTTCCTCAATAATCATCGAAATTTGATGAAGCCCGCGCATAATTTGATCCCAATTATCAGCGCCGAGACTATCTACGATACGCGACTGCGCTTTTTGCCAATAGGGGAGCGCGCGCTCCAGCGCGGATATTCCCTTTGGCGCGATCTTGATTAGGCGGATGCGGCGGTCGCTGCCTGCGGATACTTCGATCAATCCCATCTTCAGGAGCGGACTTAAATTGCGGGTTAGGGTTGTGCGATCCGTCGCTAACATAGATGCCAAATCCTGCATAAGCGCTTCGCCCATCATGGATAATGCGCTAAGCAGAGAATACTGTGTGGATCGAAGACCGGCGGGCGCCAGCGCTTTGTCATAATATTGCGTTATGAGGCGGGTCGCGCGGCGGGTGTTGAAGCCAACGCATGGAACTGTCTGGCGGACAAATTCATAAAGGTCTTTTTTGGGCGCTTTTTTCAACATAATAGGTGTATATACACTCATTATCGAAATTTGTCAATCACAATTGCTTTTCCAAAAACTTGTTCAATGCCGATTAACTGTTAAAAATCAAGCGCCCAGATTTTTCTGGACGCTTGTGGAATGGAAAACCATGTGTTCATTTTCTCTTTTGATAAAAAAATGAACACATGGTTTTCGTACGGCGTTAGCCGTGTAAACTTGTCGGGGTGGAGCGATTTGAACGCTCGACCTCACGGACCCGAACCGTGCTGCCTGATTTGGGCGAAATTGTGTACATGGTTACGGAAATGAATATAGATGTGTATTCATTTCCGTGAGAAGCTGTGTGATGCATCACATGGTTTTATCCATGCAATCCTTCTATAGTTTCCAGTTTTCCACCGGGCTGGCTCTGCGATGGGCAGATTCAATATCAATCTGGGCGATGGCAAGATAACGCTTCACCATGTCTAAAGTGGAATGCCCAAGAATTTCTTGTAGCGAGTAAATGTCCATTCCACACCGCAACATGGTGATTGCGGCAGTGTGTCTGAACCTATGCGGATGCGTATCTGGGACGCCTGCCCTTTTACCGAGTCGGCGCAAATACTGGGAAAGCCCTGTTCGGTTCATTTTGAAAGGTTCTCCATCTTCATGCGCAAGATGGTTGAACAGCGCCGAGCCTGTGCGGGCTGAAAATGGGAGGAGTCGTTCTTTATCGCCTTTTCCAGTGACCTTGATATTCCTTTTTACGAGATCAATTTCCGACCGCTTAAGGTTGCAAATTTCTGACGCGCGCGCGCCGGTATCGAGCAGCAGCAGAATCAAAGCGCGATTCCGTTCCGGGGAATGTTGAATAGAGTGCATAAGGGCTCGAATCTCAATATCTGTAAACGGTTGAATGGCAATTTGCTTCGGTTTTGGGCGTTCGACATTGTGAAGGATGTGGTCACGCGCATACCCTTCTCGCACAGCCCATGTCCAAAGCGCGGAAAGCCCAATGTGATAATTGAGCATCGTTTTCTTTCCAATTCGTTTTGATTGGGCTGCTAGAAATGCGGATACCTGCGCTCCGACAATTGAGTCTATGGGAACATCCCCAACATGCGCGATGAATTTTCGGAATGTGTTTTTGTAGTCATCTACGGTGTGCGTAGATAGTCCTCTTCCATCACAGGCGAGGATAAATCCTTCAATTGCTTTTGAGAGCGAGAGAGATCCCATGTTTTTGCGGCTCCGTGGCGAAAGATAATAAAATTTTCGCTTTCTACTATGGTACATCGTTGCGTATCTCCTGTCAGTTTTTTTTGAAACGCGAAGAGGCGCGCTTCTTCGCGTTTCAAGCCGAACATTTTAACCAAGAGACAAGAGAAAGGAATGAATGAAAAAAATCTACCCAAAGCGAAAATTGAATAGGGTAAATGCAAAGCAGCAAATACGACATACCCACAAGACAAGCGCGGCTTTTGAAGACGCGATTTCGATAATGAACGACATTATTTTGACGTTAGGGGACACGTTGGAATATGCCAACCGGCGCGCGCAGAATGCGCTGGAGGTTTTGAAGGTGGCGCGGAAAAGTCCGCATGCTTATAACCCCGATAGACCGTCTGGAAAGCGGTTTGTTATTCGGAGGAGGTGATTGTGTTTGAATTTATTGGATTGGGCAGGTTGAATGGCGACGCAAATGACTCAACGACAAGCGACATATAAACTAGCGCGGGTTTCCGAGCACGAAGAACAGGCAAATTTCTTTTCTACCGCTCTCTTTACTTATCAACACCGCGATGATTTTGTTCGCAAATTATTGTTTTCCGTCCCTAATGGAATGTGGATCGGCGGGAAGAACCCGTACGCTTTGATGAATAAATTCAAAGCCGAGGGGCTTCAACCTGGCGTAGCGGATATTTTGTACTTGCAGCCGCGCGGAGAATATAACTGTCTGGCAATCGAAATGAAGGCGCAGGATAAACGTAATGATAAGGACGCCGTGAAACCCGAGCAAGCGGAGTTCCTCGAAGCGGTGAACGCAAGCGGAGGCATGGGCGAAGTATGCTATGGGTGCGACGAGGCTTTGAGAGTCTTCGAGGCTTATATGCAGATGGAGGCAAGGTGACTCCGCAATTCATTATCAAGATCAATACGTTCCTTGCCAGTTGGTTTCCAGTTGACTATGACGCGTATCTGAAAACAGCGCGCTGGAGGAAGAGAGCCGACGCGGCAAAAGAGCGGGCGTTGTGGGAGTGCCAGGGATGCGGGCGTCCACGCGGCATCATCACTTTGAACGCGCACCATCGGACGTATGTTCGTTTGGGATACGAGATACCAGAGGATTTGATCGTGTTGTGTCAGGAAGATTGTCACCCGGCAATCACAAACGTGCGTCGACGGGTAGTGAAAAGGACTATGGTTTTATCAAGATAACTTCAGAAAGACGCATCTGGCGCCGCTGTTGCTGTAGTGTATTGGGCGACCTTGAAGTTTCTGCCTAAAAAAGACCCCTCGTAAACAAGGGGTCTTTTTTTCACCTTCCCCGGTTTATTTATAGACGGTACGCGCGCAAGGTGGTTAAGTTTCTCCGTCTCGTATGAATTCACGTCGTACTGAATATATAACTGTTCGAGAGCGTGAATGTTAGGTTGGGTCTTGTTGCCTGGATGATAGTTTGCTAGAATTGCGCCCTGCCGACCGAGCAAACACGCCGGGCTTTTCTCTTGAAAAAGAGGAGAGTCCGGCGCATCTTTTTAACTGAAAAGGACAACCAATGGCAAAAAAGAAAGCAACTCAGCAGGATTGGAAGAACCGCATTGTAGGTCATGGGGAAAAACCGGCAAAAGATTTTCTAGCAAACCCATATAATTTTAGAATTCACACCGCAATGCAGGAACGCGCTCTGCAAGGGTCCCTCGATACGTTGGGGTGGATTGACGATGTGATCGAGAATGTGCAGACCGGACATGTGATAGACGGGCATGATCGAATTGTGCTTGCCACGCGCAAGGGCGAGAGTACGCCTGTGCCATATAAGCAAGTTGACTTGACTCCTGAGGAAGAGTTTCAAGCGTTGCTTATGCTTGATCCAATCGCGGCGATGGCGCAAACTGATACCGATAAACTGGAACAACTTCTGGCTCTAACCAATACGGAAGACGAGAAGGTCATGGAGTTTCTAGCCAATCTTGCCCAGAAAAATAATGTTGCGGCTCCTGATTTTGACGAGTATGACGAAGATGTTGCAAGCGATGTGGAGATGCTGACATGTCCAAAATGCGGCCACGCCTTTCCAAAATAATCAATTATTCGAAATATTTGGAAGACTGCTGGCAGGAACATTTGACCGAGAAGCCAGATGGCGCTCCTACTGTAGTTTCAACCTTTGCGGGATGCGGCGGCTCATCCCTCGGATATTCGATGGCTGGTTTTCGTGAAATGCTTGCGGTGGAATGGGATAAGAACGCAGCGGAAACTTTCAGCGTCAACTTCCCTGACGTGCCAATATTTCATGGCGACATCACCAATTTATCTGTCAACGATATTTTGCGTATAGTCAATATAGAGCCAGGCGAATTAGACGTATTTGACGGGTCTCCACCGTGCCAAGGATTCTCAACTTCTGGCAGACGGCAACTGGACGACCCGCGCAATCAGTTATTTAGGCAATTTACTAGACTATTACAAGGACTTCAGCCCAAGGTCTTTGTTATGGAGAACGTGAGCGGGATGGTCAAAGGAAAGATGAAATTGATTTTTGCTGAAATCATTCGCGAATTGCGCGGATGCGGATATCAGGTTTCGGCGCGTTTGCTGGACGCGCGTTACTTTGGGGTTCCGCAGGGGAGGCAGCGTATGATTTTTATCGGCGTGCGGAAGGATTTGAAAATACCGCCTTCTCATCCGCTGGCGATGACCATCCCAACTACTGCAGGCGAGGCAATCGGCGATTTGCCGACTGACGATTTGTGTATGCTTGGCAAGCCAGAACTTTTGGAGATGTGGAAACAATGCCAGCCCGGAAAATCGTTCTCATCCGTTCATCCTAAAGGCAGCTACTTCAATACGCAGAAAGCGCATCCATTCAAAGTTTTTCCGACCGTTACGAAGACCACTCTTGGAAAATCCGGGGCTGGTATTTGTCATTGGGAAAAGCCCGGTCTTTTGAGTATTCCGATGTTGAAACGAGCCGGTTCGTTTCCTGCCGACTTCCAGTTCATCGGCGATTTCAAAGACCAGTGGGCGCGGATTGGAAACTCAGTTCCGCCGTTGCTGATGCGAAGTATTGCATTTCATATCAAAGAGCATATTCTTGATAAAGTGAATTAAGGTCGTGAAAAATGAGCTCAACATCACAGCAGATCAAAGCCATAGACAAACACTCCCAAGCGCTGAAAATGCGTCAGGCGGGAGCGTCCTACGACGATATAGCGCGAGCGCTCAATTACAAATCAGCATCAGGGGCTTATAACGCGATTAAATCAGCCTTGAAGAAGACGCTTCAAGAGCCGGCAGACGAATTGCGTTTTTTAGAACTTTCGCGTCTTGACGAAGCGTTGAAGGCAATATGGCCGGACGTCAAGAAAGGCAGCCTGTTTGCTATTGACCGATTTTTGAAGATAGGAGAACGGAGGTCGCGTTTGCTGGGTTTGGATGCGAAAACCGAAATCAGTTTGCAGGGTGAAATACTTGCTGGAAATATAGATGTTGTTCGCGATAAGCGTTGGGAGTCTGTGACGGCGCAATTGGCGGAAATTCTTGACGAGTAACCCTGTAAATTTATGGTGATAAAATCTCAGAACTTACCGACCCTGTAGGGTGAGTCTAATGACTGATAAAACTTTTGACAAGATTGAACTTCCAGAACCTCCTACTTCTGCCAAGCGGGTAACCCGCAAGGGTAAGAAGTCTGTCGCGTGGGATGCGGACCCTGAGATATTGAAGCGCCTGGCGAAGGTGGCTGCGATGATGATCGAGGGAAAGTATTCGTGGGAGATTGCAGAAACGAACAAATGCTCCATTGCGACCGCGAAGCGCGACATCAAACGGGTGCGGGAAATTTGGAAGATGGAGGCGCTTGATAAGTTGGATTCGCTTATGGGGGATAGTTTGGCGACCTATACGCGGGTGCAGGCTGCGGCGTGGAGCAAAGCGCAGGCTAATCCAGAAAAAGCGGACAGGTATCTTTCGGTTATCCTACACGCGCAGGAACGCGTTGACAAATTATCCGGAGTCGGAAAGCCAGAAACCGTGAACGTCGAGGTCAGCGGGCAGGTTGAGGTGAAGGATATCGACCAGATACGCGACCAACGCTGGAAACAGGTCGCGGATTCGCTTTTAATTGTTGTTCGGAAAGGTGAATAATGACAGTGGCAAAAACGGCGCAGACCGCCGGGGAACGTGATTCTCAATTTTCCCGCGCCGCCAAAGACCAGAAAGAGATTGACGAGCAGTCGGCGCGGGAACTCAAAGAACTTGCGGAGTGTTTGATGGATATTCGCAGGCGCACTGGTTGGGGACGAATTGTTGTCGAACTTAAAGCGGGCGAGATTGTCGAAATGGAAATATCTTTCAAGAGACGCCCTAAAACAGAAAAGAGAAATCGCGAGTGATATAATTTTAATCACTCAGCCCGACTGAGACGCAGATTCCGGGGCAACAGACCTTCACAGGTTTGTTGCCCCGGTTTGTATTTAATCACCACTAAAAGGAGTATTGCATGTTTCGTATTTCAAAATTCTTGTTCGTTCTTTCGATTTTCGTGATCTTTATCAGCATTCCTGTTGCAGCCGTTCACGCTGCGCCCGTTCACCCACAAGACTCTGCTCCCGTTTTGCCGAGTCTTCCGGAGCTCGTGCAAACCGCGTTCTCGCTTGGCGGCGTGGCTCTGTTCTTCACCGCGATTATCAACGCCGGCAAGACCGTGCTTGTCAACGGCAACCCGATCATCCCTAATAACGCCGCCCCTTCCGTTTCTCTTGTATTGAACACTTTTGCGCTTGTCGGCTTGGTTGCGCTGCAACTCTTCGGACGCGCAGATCTTATACCTATTATTGACGCGAATGCAGGAACGCTTGCGACCATTCTTACAAGCGTTGTTTCGCTTGTGTATCAATTGTACGTATCGCGCACGGGTCATGAAAAAGTGCTGGCTGGTATGCCTGTGATTGGCACTTCGTTCTCGAAGCGCGGCGCGGGAGAGATGGTAGTCGCAGAAATTAACAACGTTTACAGCAACGCGTAAGCGGTCGTCGAATAAGACTACAGTCAGGACAAGTATCCTGACTGTAGTAAATCATTGAAGGGATCATCATGACGGCTGAAACTGCTGAGATTGCGCAAATTATTGGACTAATCATCACATTTTTACTTGCTCTGGCTAGCTGGTTTAAGGGGACAGCCGAGCGCGGCAAACTTGTGGCAGAGACAGCCGTTTTGTACGCAGAACTTTCGGATAGAGGGGTAAAACGCGAAAAGGAACTGCAGGATCAACTCGATGATCTCAAAAAGAAAATCTCCGATCAAGAAAAAGTTATAACCGAGCAAAACGAAAAAATTGCCGAATTGAAGAAAATCATCGACCAAAAAGACAATCGCATTGTTCAATTGGAATCTTTGACTGTAACGCAGGAAAAAGAGATTCAGAAACTGCGGACTGAGTTGGATACGCTTAGAAATAACATTAAGTAAGTACATGCGTGAAACTGACACCTACACTTGCATTTCTGGTCGAATACCTTGATCTCCCAGAGGCGGTCGGAGACCCCGAAGCCCGCTGGGAGACGTTTCAGTTAAAGCACCTTAATAACCCATCGTTACTTGCCATCGAGTTGAAGGCGCGTCAAGTTGGCTGGTCGTGGTTGGCGGCTGCGGAGGCTGTCGCCTCGGCTTCTTTGGAGCCGCGTATTCCGCATATCTTTGTTTCGATCAACCAGGAGGAGGCCGCCGAGAAGATACGTTATGCCAAGAGCATCATCGAGGCGCTGGATGCGGAGGCGCGTCCAAAACTCATCAAAGACAATGCGTATGAATTGGAGTTTAGAAACGGTTCGCGCCTGCTCTCTCACCCATGCCGCCCTGTGCGCGGTAAGGCGAAGGCGAAAATTTATCTTGACGAGTTCGCGCACTACCCGAACGATAAAGAGATTTATCAAAGCGCCTTGCCTGCGCTGACCAAAGGCGGTTTCATCCGCATAGGCTCGTCGCCGCTTGGGGCGCGCGGGACGTTTTGGGAGATATTCACGGAGTCGTTGCGCAAATATCCGGGCTACATCAAGGATTCAATTCCCTGGTGGAGCGTTGGGGCGATGTGCAAGGACGTGAAGACTGCCAACCAGTTGGCGGCTTCCATGCCGACCGAAGAACGCGTGGCGGCATTTGGAAGCGATCGCTTGATCCAAATCTTCGAGAATATGCCGCTTGAAGATTTTCAGCAAGAGTATGAGTGCGCGTGGCTGGACGAGGCGGTCAGTTGGATTGATTGGGAACTTATCAAACGCAACCAGGTATTGGCTTCGCAGGATAAGTTGATACGCTTTAGAGCGAAAGGCGTGGACGCCGCTTTCATGGCTATCAACGACACGATGCGGGCGGTGGTGGACGGGCATATCGAACAAGCGTTTGTAGGCGGTATGGACATTGGACGAACGAGGGATACGACAGAGATTGTATTGCTTGGAAAGAATTCGCAGGTGAACGAATTGCCGTATCGCTTGCACATCACGCTTGATCGCATTGAGTTTGAGGAGCAAAAGGCGGTTGCGTCGAGGCTTTTGCAAACGCTGCCGCTTATTCGTTTTCTGATTGACCGTAACGGGATTGGGATGCAATTGGCGGAGAACTTGGCGAACGTATCTCCGGCAGCCGAAGGCGTGAATTTTACGAACGAGACGAAGGAACTGTGGGCGGTAGAAGCGAAACTCCGCGCGCAGAGGGCAGAAGTCCCGCTTCCGTTGGATCGCGATCTGGCGTACCAGATTCACTCGATACGGCGCAAGGTAACGGCGGCAAAGAACTCAGTCTACGACACTACGGAGAACGAGAAACATCACGCGGATATGTTTTGGGCGTGGGCGCTGACTATTTGGGCTGGCAAGAGCGACGGAAATATGGCGGTAGTTGGCGAAAACCCATTGAACGGTTATCGCGGATAGGATACGCAAATGGCAGATAAATTTTTTTCACGACTTTGGAGCGCTACTATGGCAGGATATAAGGCTTTTCAATCGCGGTTTATGGGGAGCGATCTTCTGGACGAGCAGAATTTCACCGACTTCAACGCGCGCAAATTGCGCTATGCGATATTGTGGGCGATGTATGAAAACAATGCGTACTCGAAGATGCAGAAGTGGGCGCAGGCTTATAAGAGCGAGTACGGTTTGTATCGTTATACGCGCAATATTTACAATCCATCCTATCGTATTGGCGAGTTCTGGAAAATCCATTTGTTGGGCGGAAAACTTGATCCTGAAGCGGGGGACGGCGTCAAGATACCGAGCGCTCTGCCGATATTGACCGATAACGAAGCCTTGCGCCCCGCTCTTGCGCAGTTGTGGAAGTGGAGCAACTGGCAGGTGCAGAAGGATATTTCAGGGTTATGGACACCTGTGATGGGCGATGGCGTATTCAAAGTGATAGACGACCCAGAAAAAAGACGCGTATATCTCACGCCGCTAAACCCCGGCATCTTGAAAGATGCGGAAATGGACAATTTGGGGAACGTGAAGGCGTACTCGCTTGAAGAGAACCGCCCCGACCCGCGCCAAGGATATTCTGGCGTGCGGGTGACGTATCGCGAGGAGGCTTTCAGAGACGGCGACAACGTTGTGTATCAGACTTATCTCAACGATCAATTGTACGGATGGGATGGCTGGGATGCGGAATGGTCTGAGCCTTACGGATTTGTTCCGTTGGTGGTTTTTCAGCATAATAACGTTGGACTTGATTTCGGATGGTCTGAATTATTCCCGGGTCTTTCCAAGTTCCGCGAAGTGGACGATATTTCGAGCAAACTCAGCGATCAGATCCGCAAGATGGTTGATTCTGGCTGGCTGTTCTCTGGCGTCTCCAATAAATCACAAGCGACGCCCAAGGCGTCTGGAGAAACGCCTTCTAATAATAACCCCGAGCCTGGTCGCGAAGAAATTCCAGCGCTGTATGGTCCAGTGGGCGCGAGCGCTACGCCTTTGGTTGCACCGTTGGATATTGCGGCAACAAGCGCTTATATCAAGGACATTCTTGCGGTTATCGAGGAGGATTATCCTGAACTCAGCGCGGA
>JAQTWR010000325.1 GCA_028689195.1 Anaerolineales bacterium
GACGCTCTTCCGATCTGGAAAATGCTCCATGCCCTCGTCGGTCAGCACATACATCAGGCGCGGACGCCCAACCCCGTGTCGCTCCTCCTGCCCTTCAACAAGCCCTTCCATTTGGAGATTGGTCAGGTGGTGGCGTACCGAAATGGGGTTGATGCCAACCGCCTCAGCCAAATCGTTGATGGTCGAGCGAGGCTTGCTCAAAAGAGTCCGTAAAATCTTATCTCGCGTTGAATTCATAATGGGAGTATACCCGCGCGAATTACCCTTGTCAATATATTATATAAATATCATAAATATTCCCTGCGCTGGGCTTTGCGGCGGTCAATCCGACGCGCCCGCCTATCGCTCGCCATTGTTTAATAATGATGATATTATGTTGCGAACATAAAAACATGGACATCACCAGCTTACAAAACCCGAAGATAAAATACCTCGTCAAACTCCGCGAGAATAAACGTCAACGCCAACAGGATGGGATGATGTTGGTCGAAGGCGTGGACGAATTGACTCTTGCGCTTGGCGCGGGGCTCAAACCCGACGCGGTTTTCAACGCCCCCGAAATTGATTCCACCGCGTTGAATATTTCGCCAGCCCAAATAACCACAGTGACCCGCGCGGTATTCGAAAAAATCTCATATCGTGATAATCCCGATGGGTGGTTGGGGCTTTTCCCTATCCCTCAAAAAACATTTGACGATATACCGTTGAGCGCCTCGCCATTTATCATCCTCGCCGAATCGGTTGAGAAACCGGGCAATCTTGGCGCAATCCTTCGCACAGCAGACGCGGCGCGCGTAGACGCGGTCATCGTCTGCGATCCGCGCGTGGATGTGTGGAATCCAAACGTGGTTAGAGCCAGTCGCGGCGCGCTCTTTACGGTTCCAACCATCGAGGCGGATAACGAGAGCGGTTTGGCGTGGCTGCGTTCCAAGAAAATCCGCGTTCTCGCCGCGACCCCATCTGCCGACGCGATCTATACAGAAGTCAATTTGCGCGAACCTATCGCGATTGCAGTCGGCACGGAAGACGAGGGCTTGACCGATTTTTGGATGTCGCGCGCCGACGTGAAGGTAAAAATTCCCATGCTGGGAAAAGTGAATTCATTGAACGTTTCGATTGCAACGGCGCTGATAACGTATGAAGCGGTCAGGCAAAGAACAAAGCGATAATTTTACGGCAGTCGCTCCAGCCAGATTTGGGCGTCGCGCGGCGATTTGAAGCGCAGCGACTTTATGCGCGCATACTGCGGATCCGCGAGCATCGAAGAATATTCGCGCTTTCTGCGCCAGTACGTTTTGAACAACCAGTGAAATAGCGATTCTTCCGACCACAATTTCAAATGCCACCAGAACTTTTCGCGGTTGCCGTTCCATAATTCCTCTTGCATAACCGCCCTGCGAATGGTGCGCGCGAGCAGCCGCCAAAAAATAAGCGGAAGGGGATAATCTAACCAGACGACCAATTCAGCGCGTAGCCAGATCAGGTTGCGTACCTTGCTGTAATTTCCCGCGACAACCCAACGCTCCGCTTGAGTGGCTTTATCTACCCGTTCGAGGAATACTTCATCGGGCGCTTCGACCCAGTTCGCCTCCCAGTGCAGCGCGTCTAATTCGATAAAATCCGCGCCGATTTTTTTTGCCAACGCCTCCGCCAGCGTAGACTTGCCCGATGCGGTCGTGCCGACTACGACAATGCGCTTATGGGGAAAGAGCCTCATGGCGCGGGATTATAATTCACTCGCAAATTGGAAATGGCTGATGAAAAGATTTAGCCACACACCTGCCCTGCGGGCGGCGCAGGGGAGCGCACTGAGGTCACAGAGAAATTTTTTAAAAATCTCTATGGACTCCGTGTTCTCCGTGGTGGACAATCGCCAATCCAAAATCATAAATCGTAAATTCGAAATGAGGCTATAAATGTTTGACCTTCCCGACAACGAAATTCTCCCGCTCTCCAAAGAACATGTCTTCTGGACATGGTCTGCCCAAGCCAAAGTGAATCCCATTGCTGTCAAACGCGCGAAGGGCGTGTACTTTTGGGATGTGGACGATAAAAAATATCTCGATTTCAATTCGATGACGATGTGCGTCAACATCGGACACGGCGACGAGCGCATTATCAAAGCCATGCAGGAGCAAGCTGCGGAGTTGCCCTACGCCGCGCCAGGTATGACCACGAAGATTCGCGCGTTGGCGAGCAAAGCCGTCGCGGAGATTACTCCGCAGGGAAAATTGACCAAAGTCCTGTTCACGCTCGGCGGCGCGGACGCCAACGAGAACGCGATCAAACTTGCGCGTGGATATACTCATCGTCATAAGATTCTCGCGCGCTATCGCTCCTATCACGGCGCTAGCGCAGGCGCGATGGCTGCCACGGGCGACCCGCGCCGCGTCGTTTGGGAGCCGAACATCATGACGGGCGTGGTGCATTTCCTCGACCCGTATCGTTACCGCTCCACATTCCACCGCACGAATCCAAATATCTCCGAAGAAGAATTCACGCGCGATTATTTGAATCATCTCGAAGAAATCATTTTGTATGAGGGATCTGACTCCATCGCGGGCATCATCATGGAATCGGTCACGGGTACGAACGGCATCATCATCCCGCCGCAGGGATACATGCAGGGCGTGCGCGCGTTGTGTGATAAGTATGGCATCGTGATGATTGCGGATGAAGTGATGAGCGGCTTTGGTCGCACGGGCAAAATGTTTGCCATCGAGCATTGGAACGTCGTCCCCGATATTATGACGATGGCAAAGGGACTCACGTCCGCGTATGCGCCGCTTGGGGCAGTGGCGATGAAACCTGAAATCGCGGCGGCATTCAATGAACATGCCTTCGAGAGCGGATTGACGTACACGTCGCATCCCATTTCACTCGCTGCAGCGGTGGCGAATATCAGCGCAATGAAGGAAAGCAAGGTGGTGGAAAATTCCGCGCAGATGGGCGGGATACTCCATCGCATGTTGACCGAACTCGGCGAGTCGCATCCCTCGGTGGGCGAAGTCCGCAATATCGGTTTGTTTGGAATCATCGAAGTGGTGAAGAACCGCGAAACCAAAGAACCGATGGCGCCGTGGAATGGCTCGTCGCTTGAGATGATTGCGCTGCGAAAATATTGCGCCGATAACGGGCTGTTCCTTTATACCCATTGGCACACCATTTTGATTATCCCGCCGCTGATTATCACGGAGGAGCAACTCAAAGAAGGCATGGATATTCTCGATAAGGCGTTGGAGATTACAGATAAGGCTGTGAAATGAAACAGCGCGGCGCGTTTTTTGAATCTAGAACGCGGTCAAAATGATTCCGCTGATTGCCGCGATGATTCCAAATATTTGATGGCTTTCAATTTTTTCTTTGAGAAAAATAATCGCCAGCGCGATGGTGACGATTGATAACGCGGAGGCGATCGGCGTTATCAATATCGCGTCCCCAATCGTTAGACCGTAATTAACGAGTACAACCGCGCCAGCCTCGATGACGCCCATGACGGCAACGGTATATTTTATAGAGGCGCTGGTTTCTGATAACTTAACTTGTTGTCTTGCAAAAAAAGAAAAAATCAAGAGAAAGACGACAATGCCGAACTTGACCAGTAAAGTAGTTATCAGCCACCCAATATCTTCTGAAACGATCTCGCTGATATTCCAAAATATCCCAAAGAAGAAAGCCCCTAAAATCGCTTCTTTCACGCCTGACGAAAGTTGAAATTTCCGATTTTTTATATCGCTCAAGTTTAGGGATGCGAAAGTGGC
>JAQTWR010000326.1 GCA_028689195.1 Anaerolineales bacterium
CCAGTCTGGCGTGGGGGTAGCGCCTGCAAGCGTGAAGCGCACGATTGCGCCTTCGAGGGTTCCCGCAAAGGTGGCGTCTGGTCCGATATTGCCTGCCGCAATCTGCGCGACGGGGAAGGCTTGCACTACGCGACCGCTGATATAGAACGAACTGTCATTTACAATCGCCACGGCGTTAAGGGTGTCCATCGTGACGGGTTCGCCGGCATAGGAACGCGCGGAAAGGTCTGCCGAATAAATATGAATAATGCCGGAGTTGAAGCCGACCAACGCGCGCCCGTCTGGAAATAGTTCCAAATCGGCGACGGCGTCGTTTGTCGCGCTGTTGAATTTTTGATTCGGTACCGTGCTGTTGTCGCAGACGATCCCCGTACTCGTCCATGCGGTGATGTTTGTGCCGGTGTTGTTGAAGCGATAGACGTAGTTTTGGAAGGTGGCTGTGCCTTGCGAGAAGCCCGCGTTCACTTCCATATAGTTGCCAAACGATCCGTCTGTGACCGTTTCGCGCATCCAGCCCGAAACATATACGCCGTTGTTATTTACCGCGACGGCGAAGATATAGGAGTCGAACGGCAGCGTCCCGTCGTTGAGATCGAAGTAAGTAGACCACGCGATGCTTGGGTCAATCACCAAAGGCTGATTCGCCACCACGTCGCCGCTGAGTTCGTAGCGCATTTCATTTGCGCTGCCGCCCGCCGTCATTTTGGCGCGGATGCTGCGCTTCACGCCGTTGATGATTTGATAAGTCTCGGGCATTTTCAACGTGAGACTCTGGTATCGCAAACCGAGCGTCACCGCGCCGTCGGCGCCGTAACTGATTTCATCCTGCCCGGAGAACGCCATTCGGATTTTTGTATAATCCTGCGCGCGCGCCACCAGCCAGTCGAATTCAAGCACGCCCCGCGCCGCAGAATACAAGCGCAAATCCACGCCGTCGTACACATTGCGAAGCGTCAATTCCTTGAAAATATCAGGGCGGCTTGCCGCGCCGTCCGCGTTTTGATACGCGCCCCTGACGCTCGAAAGTCCGCCGGGTACAATCTGCCACGCCGCGTTGCCGCCGACGAAAGCCATGTTAACCGCGTGAACGCCCGTTTGATTGGTCGCCGGGTCGGTCTGGTTCGTGATTATTTGAAGATGGTCGTCGTAGACCAACATTGAACCGAAAGCCGTGCGGAAGCCGTAGCGCGCGCCTTTGGCGAATTGCCCGACGTTCTTCTCGAACCAGATTTGCGAAGTCGAATCGCGCAACACAGTTTCGATCGCCTGACGCTGTTCGCTGGTGAGCGTGTTGGATTGAACGCCCGCCGAGGTCGCGGCAGCCTGAGCCGAAGCGGGAACTGCAAGCGTCGAAAAAAGCGCGCTGGCGAGTATCGTGACGGTCAAAAAAACATTAATTGCGAACCAGATTTTTTTATTCATTGTGTACGCCTTTCAAAAATAACCAAAAATAGATTTTATTGGTGAACGTAAAGTTAAACGCAAACAGGCGAGAACCGCTGCGGCCGGTTTCGCTATTTACTCGCCTGAATCTTTACCTGAAAAAATAATAACGAGGACGTCAAAGAATGTCAGGAAAAGCGACCAATACAGATTCAGGGTCATCGCATCCGCTTTTTTTACAACATTTGATATATTTTTATGACGGGTGTTTTTTTTCGTATTTTCCTTGCTTGACGTATGTATAACTCACCTTACGCACTTTGGGCGTGTCACCCTGAGCGGAACGAAGGGTCTCCGAGACAATCGTAGAGGTTCTTCGCTTCGCTCAGAACGACACCGCGTAAGGTGAGTATATAAAACAAACTTACGCAGAGTAAAATTTTTACGCGTGAAAACGGGCGAAACTTTTATCTTTGCATAAGCCCTTGCGCCGCTTTGCGGCTTCATAATGGGCGGGATGATAATCGAATACGGCGATATTGTCACTGAATTTTCAAGACGCGTAGAGATACTGTAAGGCGCGCTGAAAACGGAAATCTATCGCCGCGCAGCCCGCCCGCTTTGAACAAGCATAATCAGGGCGCGGATTCCGTCTTTCAAAATTCCCAACCAGCGCAGCAGATAGTAAACCGGCAGCGCCCACGCCGTTTTCAACCGATACCGCCAGCGCATGTACGCCGGGCTGGGGACGATGAGCGCAAGCAGCAGCCGGATTCGTCCATAAGTATTTAGCGCCATCATTTTCTGCCCCTCTTCTTGCGCGCGAGTGAGCGGCTTGCTTTGCAACTGCTCTATCAAATTCGCATGGCGATCCGTTCCTTTGGAGAGCCGCTCGCGGATTTCGGCGGGGATTGGCGTTTTGAAATAATCTTGCGTTTGCGCGAGCGCCGCGTTTAACGCGGAGCTCCATTCAAAGATTTTCGCCTGCGAAAGCAGCGCTTCCCAATCCAGCCGATCCGCGTAAAAGCGGAGCAGTCGGTCAATATCAACGAACCAGCGCAGCGGAGCGCTTCTGCCGCCGTGTTGAAGCATGGCGTGCGTCGCCGCGTACAAAACTTGCGCGGCAGGAGTCAGCGTCAGCAGGTTTGCAAAACGCGGAATTTTCAGCGCTTCGGTTTGACTCCAAAACCAATCCACTGGCGCGGCATATTTGAACGTTTTCTCTGCGACAAGGCTTTTATGAATTTCGAGCGCGACGTCTTTTTTTTGCAGACAGATTTCATGGTCGAGCAGGTCTCTCAGCCCCGTCGAGGCTTCGGGCGTTTCGTCTATGTAACCTAGCGTTTTTGCAATTTCAACCGCCTCGTCTAATTTTGAAGCGGGGACGAGCAGGTCGAGGTCTCCCATTGGACGCAAGCCAATGTCGGGATAAATGGTCAACGCGAAACACGCGCCTTTAAGAAGAATGACGGGGATATCCGCTTGACGAAACGCAGACGCGAGTTTTTCCAACTCGTCGAAGATTTTCTGGTTTTGCGCCCATGTGGAGAAGTACGCGCCGCGCAAAATTTGACGCGTAGATTTCGGCAGCGCGGAGATTTTCCCCGACTTGGAAAGGATCCAGTACGCCAAGGGCGCGACTCCCTCCGTCAAAGCGCGCTGCGCGAGCGCTTCCCAGTCCTCGCTTGAAAACGAATCTAAATTAACGTTTTGATTTTCCGAAAGCAGCGCGCCGAGCGTTTGAACGGTTATTCCCATGGCGTTGCAGGTTCAGCCCACCAAATTTTGCCAACGGGTTTGGACCATGGCACGAGAATTAAATCGCCGACCAGCGGACGTTCGCCTTCGGCGAGTATGTTGTTGTAGTATTTCAAATCAAATGGATTTGCTCTTAATTTTCTTGCAAGCGAATCCGCCGAGATGCCGCGCTCTTCTCCTTTGACTTGATAAACGACAAAAATAGGCAACTCTTCCGTGTTAGAGAATCCGACGGGGACGACGAATAACATATCCGCCCAGACGGGATTGGTCAGGTGGTAGTTGATTGCAAGAATGGCTTCGACGGTGGTGTTGTATTTCTGCGCGAAATCCTCCAGCCGCTCGCCGTCTTTGGCTTTGTGGATGACGAATTTGTAATAGTCGCCAATGGGCATATCCAGTCCGCGTTTGTAGAGGATGCTGGTGGGGGAGCCCGTTGCGGTGAAGGTGGGCGTTATGGTGGGAGTGAAGGCGGTCGTCGGGCTGGGGAGAAAAACGGGCGGTTTGACCGTATTCGTGGGCGAAGGTCGCGCGGGGGTCGTCGCGGGCGGCGAAATAGCGGCGGTGGAGTCTTCCGACGGCGGAATCCCCTTTCCGTTTTGACATCCTGCAACGA
>JAQTWR010000327.1 GCA_028689195.1 Anaerolineales bacterium
GTCATGGAAACCATTAACTCGCATGTCGCCGCTTGGAGCGCTACTACTCAGGGCGCTACTACCACCACATCCCCCGTTTTAAGCCGCTATTCCGCGTAGTAGCGGGTAGTAGTAGCGCCCACAGGAAGAAATATATGTCGAAGATCTCTCTAAAAAAATTTGATGTTGGAAAAATGCTAATCTGGTGCGCCGCGGCATTTCAAGCCTACCAGTTCGGACGCGCCCTCAATGTCTACGATCCCGCAGGCTGGAATATTGCCGGCGTAAACATCGGCGGATTAATTCTTGGCGTCATCGTCAACGTCGTTGTCGTCACTGCCTCCACGCGTCTTCCTTCCCTAAAAGGCAAGTCGCGCATCTGGGCGGCTTGGGTTGGCTTTGGCGTTTTGATTTTATTATCCCCGTCGCTTGTCGCGCCCGCCATATATCTTTTACTTAAGCATTTGCCAATTGACCCGGGCTGGATTGTTTTCTTATCCATCGGGTTATCCAGCGCGCCGGATCTTGCCATCGCCCTAAGCGGATTCGTCGCTGGCAAGTCGCTCGTCCATTTGCTCAGCGACGACGAGCCGCCGCTCAAAAAGCCGCTCAGCGAAACCAGCGGACGCTCTGCGAAACCGAGCGGACGCTCTGCAAAAGGGAGTAAGCCGCTCGTGCTGATAGCCTGTCGCTATGAGGGCAGCGGCTGCAAACAAACCGGCACGCAGAACGCCATGAACGCCCACGCGCCGCACTGCAAATTCAAGCCGACCATAGACGACACCCTCATGTTGAAAACAAATAAAAATGATGCGCGCCCCGCAACTAAGAGCGATTTGAAAAATGGAGGCTTCAAATGACAAAGGTTATTGATGGCGTGAATGTCCTCACTTACGATGAATGGGCAAAACTGCCTGGCGCAAAGACCTTGCTTGGCGAGGTTGAAGAATGCGACGAATGCGATGGAACTGGCGAACACGAGTGTTCTTGTGGACACACCCACGAATGTGTCGCATGCGATGGTTCAGGAAAAGATGGCGGAGTAAATCTTCGAGACATTTACGAAGAAACACTGCGAGATGAAATTAAGAAACTTATTGCATGGCGTGAAGGTCTTGCAACCAAACGCCCATCGTTTGAGGGTGAACGTCAAAGAGAATCAGTGAATGCAGTGAAAATCCATATTCACGGAAACGGAAACTAACAAAGCGCACGCTGGACGGCGGTTCCATGCTCAACAGAAAAGGAAAACATGAGTGGCTATGTAAACAAAGAATGGTATCTTGCCAGAAAAGCGCGTGGCGCTAAAACCATTGCAATTATGTCTCTTTCTGGAAGGCGTGTTTCTTTTCCAATTTTGCGCTCCCGGTCCCGTCACAACGCCCAGCAAAGCATGCACTGGACGCTACGACTGCGGGCATGGCTGAAAAATTGTGTTGGTTTAGGCTCGCGCTAGTAACGCAAACCATTCCATTGCATTCAAAATAACTCAATCCAACTTCGCAAGCGCCTCGAGCAATCGGGGCGCTTAACTTTTAACTTCCTGAACAGTTAAGAGATGAAATCTACAAGGAGTGTTTATGAAAACTATTGCGTTAACTCAAGGAAAATCTGCGATTGTAGACGACGAAGATTATGAATATCTGTCTCAGTTCAACTGGCAAGTCATCAAAGGTTATGCCTACAGAACAGGAGCGCGTCCGGAAAGAAAGCATATTGCCATGCACAACGAAATTATGAAAGTGGGTAGCGGAAAGCATGTAGATCACATCAATCTCAATCCTCTTGACAACAGAAAAGAGAATCTTCGTGTTTGCTCGTTTGGTCAAAATATTTTCAACCGCCCTATATTCAAGAATAACAAATCTGGATACAAGGGCGTAGTCAGAGAAAGGACGGCAATCATCACACCGAAATGGCGCGCGCAAATACAGGTAAATAAAAAAATAATCTATCTTGGAAGTTTCCGCTCTCCTGAAGAAGCCGCTCGCGTTTATGACAAAGCCGCAGTCAAATACTTTGGAGAATTTGCGAATCTAAATTTTCCAAATGAAAGGTTTTCAAAATGAGCGGCATGCTTGAATATCTCCAAGCGATAAAAAACATGACCGCTTCAATGAAAACGCCTTCCATTGAAGCGGTAGTGCTTCGGTATGGAAGGGCGTTTCAACCGCCAGGTCAAGCCCGCCCAAATGGAATTGAGAGGGGAAGACCCAGGATGTGTTTCATGAACTCGTATCGTCTCGCGTTTCAAATGGACTGGACATACGTCGAAGGATTTGCAATTGCTTCCATTATCCCGATCCCGCTTCATCACGCCTGGGTGGTTGACTCCAACGGGAACGTCATCGAGACCACATGGGAAACCCCCGGCGTTGAATATTTTGGCGTCGCGCTTGACTACTCGTTTATCCATGAAGTGATGTTTGAGACAAAACGCTATGGCGTGCTCGATCCATGTAGCGCCATTTTCAGAAAAAGGTATTGGGGAACCGCGGGGCTTAACGTTTCAAATCCTGAACAGTTAAGTACATAACTTCATAGAGTTCAGGAGACTCGCATGTTAGATTTTCAAACCCGCAAACAGCAAGCCATACAGATTACAGGCGTCGCCCCGCAGCAGACCGTCCACATGCAGTTGGCAAAACTGCGACAGGAAGGCATCCTCGTTGACCTCAACATCACCGGCACAGGCATCTTCCAGCGCGTGCCAAACTGGGCGGAACTCGGCATCCCCGAATTCACAGGCGATAAGCGCGCCACCCAATTCACCAAAGGCGCCAAGTATCTCTACCCCGAAGAAAAAGTCCGCGCCGTCAAATCATTCGAATCGCGCCTTCGCCAAAATCTCGACAAGTATTCGTTTGAAGTCGCCGGGTTTCGCCCCTTCCGCTGGCTTCCGTACACTGCCTATCAAGCGTGGCGCGCAAAGCATGATGAGATCGTCGCGCAGGCGAACGAATTCATTCAAACGCAACTGATCGACTGCCACGATCAATGTCGCGATCAAATCGCCGCCACCTACAAAGAGATTGCCGAAGCCGCGTGGCTTTCCGCCACAACCGGCGAAAACGCCAAAGGACGCCGCGCGCAAACTTATAAATTCATCATCCTATACGATAAGACCTCGCGCGAACAACTCACGCTCGATCATGCAGGCTTTGTATCCTATATCGTTGCTCAGGCGCTCGCGCAGATTCCGGGCGTTGAAGACATCATGAATAAATTGCGCTACGACTACACCACCGCGCTGGTCTACGGGCAGGAAGACGTCGCCGCCGACGAAGCCAACGCCGAGAACATCCGCGCCAACGTCAAATTTGAGCGCGAGCGCGCCATGCTCGAAAACCAATTCCTCGCCGAAAAAGTCCGCAAGCAGGCATGGGATAACCAAACCGAGCAGACTCAGAAAGAACAAATACTCGAAGCCATGCGTCAGGCTGAATACGATCATCACCGTCAGCAATTGCAAGAGACCGTCAGCCCCTTCGTCGAAGTCTATCGTCAGGCAATCGGTCAATTCATCAACCACGCCAAAGACATGCTCGAAAGCATCCAGAAGAACAAACACGTGCGCGGAAAGGTCGCAGAACGCGGACGCGGATTGCTCGACGTCTACAACCTGCTCGTCCTCCCCGGCATGGGCGACGACCGCATGATGGAATACCTCAAAGACCTTCGCAGCCTCTTAGGTCCCGCCGACGATACCCGCAACACCGAAGCCATT
>JAQTWR010000328.1 GCA_028689195.1 Anaerolineales bacterium
CTTCGGCGGTCATTTGCGCTTTATCGCGCAATTCGATGGATTTATCTTTGATAATGGCGCGGGTTTCTTCGCCAGATTGCGGAGCGAAGAGTAAGGCGACGACTGCGCCCGTTAATCCGCCAACAACAAAGCCAACGAGGAAGGCTCCAAATTCATCACGGTCAGACATGGTATTTTCTCCTTTGATAATTAGTTGGGAAACCCTAAAGTTTTCCTCAAATTTGAGGATTTTGACAAGACCTTTAGGGATTTTGTTTATTTGGGCTTGACGCCCATTAATTCTAACATACGTTTCAAACCAGCCAGATAACTATTGAGTTTTACTACAGGCTCGAGGACTTCTTCGCCGAGGAATTCGACCGTGCCGCGCAAGGTGTTGACGGTTTCGCTGGTGGCGGCGAGGATGGGGCGCACTTCGTTTTGCAGCAAATTAATCAGGCTGGCAAGTTGAACGATCAATACAACGAGGGCAACGCCGATGACAAGCGTTTCAAGCGCGACGACGATAATGAACACGTCGCGGATTTTGTCTGTGGGCGTGCCGGGCTGCATAAGCGCGTAAATCGCCGCGACGAGCAAGGCAAGGAAAATAACGATCCCTGCAATCACGCCGATCATCATTTTTTTCTTTTGGCGTTCTTGCTCGCGTAACTCTGCCTGTTGCTCAGGCGTCAGTGGGGGAGGAAGGGGTTGTTCGGGGTTCGGAAGTTCCATGCTTCTATTATACGGTATGAGGGATGAAATGTGTGAAGTTTAAGAGGATAAAGACTGAAAGTCTTTGAAATAAAAACTTCGGAAGCCTTGAAGACTTCCGAAGCTTATCGTCTATTGACCGCTGACTTACCCGCCCTCTTCCTTCCGCAGCGCGGGGAATAATAACACCTCGCGGATGGAATGTTTGTTCGTCAGCAGCATGGCAAGGCGATCCACGCCCATGCCAAATCCGCCGTTGGGGGGCATCCCATAACGCATGGCGCGTAGATAGTCTTCGTCCATCGGGTGTTTTTCTTCCTCGTCGTCGGCGTAATCGCGTCCCATTTCGAGGAAGCGCTATTCCTGATCGAGCGGGTCGTTCAACTCGGTGAAGGCGTTGCACAATTCAAAGCCTGCCGCATACCCTTCAAAACGCTCGACGGTTAGAGGATCGTCGGGCATAGACTTTGCCAGCGGAGAAATGTCGCGCGGATAGTTATATAAGAAAGTCGGCTGGATTAACGTCGGCTCGAGGAATTCGCTCACGAGGAAATCAATCAATTTTCCGCGCGTAGATTTGGGGTCGGGCGCGGCGTGCGGTAATTTTGTTTTGATGGCTTGCAACAAGTCAGCCGCCGTCGTATGTTCGGCAATATCAATGCCGCTGGTTTCGAGAATACCCACGCGCATTTCAACGCGTTTCCACGGCGGTTTGAAATCCAATTCGTGTTCGCCAAATTTAACCGTCGTTGAACCCGCTACTTTCTCGGCGGCATAAGCGACCATTTGCTCGGTGAGTTCCATCACTTGCAGATAGTCCGCGTATGCCCAATAAAATTCAAGCTGCGTAAATTCGGGATTATGTTTGAACGAAACGCCTTCGTTACGGAAGTCGCGTCCAATTTCGTAGACGCGTTCCAAATTGCCGACGAGCAGCCGTTTGAGATACAACTCAAACGAGATGCGTAAAAACATATCCTGGTCGAGTTCGTTGTGATGCGTCGTAAACGGACGCGCCGCCGCGCCGCCATAGATGGGCTGCAAGATGGGCGTTTCCACTTCGAGAAAATCATGCTCGTCGAGAAAGGCGCGCAGAGATTTAATCAACTTCGCGCGTTTACGAAAATTCTCGCGCACGTCGGGGTTGACCGCCAGATCGGCGTAGCGTTGACGCGCGCGCAATTCAGGCGATTCGAGCGCGGCATAACGGATAACGCTGCCGTCCTCCTGCGTCACATCTTTATCGGCGGGCAGGGGCGTCACGGCTTTGGCGAGCAGTTTGAAATCGTGAACATGCAGCGTGACCTCGCCCGCTTTGGTGCGGAACATCACGCCCGAAGCCTGAATAAAATCGCCGTGATCGAGCAGTCTGTTGAAAAAGTCCACGCGCTCTTTGGTCAACTCGTTGATACGCAAAAACAATTGGATTTTGCCGCTGCCGTCTTCGATGTGCGCGAAGGTGATCTTGCCCATCGCGCGGCTCGCGCGGATTCTACCCGCAAGCGTGACCTTGACTTCGCGATTATCCTTCTCGGCAGAATCAAATTCCGCGATGGCTTGCGCGCTGGTATGAGTCCGCTCGGCGCGGGTGGGATACGGCTCCACGCCTTGCGCGCGCAGTTCTTCTATTTTTTGCAAACGTACTTTTTCAAGAGATGTATATTCTGCCATAATGACTTCCTGTATTGCGCGCGTGCGCGCCGTAGACTTGGCGAGATAAATCTCGCGTTATATAAAAAAAAGCCCCGCAGCCCAAAACTCAGGCACGCGAGGCAAAATAGCGCGTCCTGTTTTAGGCGGCTTTGATGATCTTAACGTTATACGTCCCGCCGGGAGTTTCTGCTTTAACAACGTCGCCCAATTTATGACCGATGATGGCTTTGCCAATCGGCGATTCGTTGGAAATCTTTCCCTCGCGCGGGTTGGCTTCCGCAGCGCCGACGATGGTAAAGGTCTCTGGATCGAAATTGCCTTCTTTAATAGTCACTTTAGAGCCGACTTGAATCGCCTCGTTCTTTTTTGGTTTGCCTGTGCCTTCGATGATCTGCGCCGTGGCAAGCAGTAAATCTAATTCCTGAATACGTCCCTCTACAAAAGACTGCTCGTTTTTGGCGGCTTCATATTCGGCGTTCTCAATCAATTCCCCGCCCTCCATCGCCTCGTGCAAACGCGCGGCAACTTCCATACGCTTGGTTGTGCGCAGATGGTCAAGTTCCTCTTGCAACTTCTGAAAGCCCTCTTTAGTAAGGAAATTGGTTGTAGTCATCATATTTTCCTGCTATATAGAATTTTGCATCTCCTCATCAGAGATGCAATTGATAAAAAATTTCCGGTGGTATCGTCCGGAAAGTCGCCGTTAATATATCACGATTCAAAACCAGTTACAAGTAGTAAACGTTGCGAAAATATGACTAACCATACCGCCATAAGCGGATTCCGTCGTTTTCGACCGCGTATTCCCGAATCTGCGCCCGCATGGCTTCCGGGCTTTCAAAAAGACTGCCGATTTGCGAAACGTACGCGCCTGCCGCATTTTGCCACGCCTCCACAGCAGATTCTTCAAGGCGATGCGTAATCTGCCGCATTTCGAGGGTGTTTGGCGCAAGTTCATGCGGCGACCTGAACAGATAAGGAACGTCGGCATAGTAGAAAATAGGGTACGCGAGCGTCTCGACGGCGCGGCGCACGAGAATATGATCAATGTGCAGGCCCAGCCCCAAGGGGCAGACCAGTACCGCATCAGGCGCGAGGCGCGCAGAGATGGATTCTGCTATCTGCGCGGGTAAATCGGCTTCGTCTTCATGCGGCGGGACAAAAATATCCGCGTAGAGCCAATTTCCGTTTTTGCCGCGTCTGTATATACAATCCAAATAATCAAGGCGGATCGTCTTCGCGCCGAGAATTTTCGCGGCTTCAGTATCTTCTACGCGGCGCGCGCGGATCAAATCGGCTGCGGCGGCAATGCCCCACTGAGATCGGAAGAGCAC
>JAQTWR010000329.1 GCA_028689195.1 Anaerolineales bacterium
CTTTGGCAAATGCTGTTCATGAACTTCACCACCAGCGGATTGGGCATCTTCATGGCGATTCGCCTCGAACAATTCTTCCGCGTGTGGCCCGCCCGCGAAGAGCGCATCGAATTGACGGGTCATTGGCATGTGCTGTCCGCAATCATCGCCACCATCATCCTGCTCTACTACGGCGACATGAACGGCTTCAAGGGCAAACTGCGGCAATGGTACGGCTGGAGTATTATCATCCTTTCGGATATTGCCTTTGGCGCGGTGACCGCTTTTGAAATGAAAAGACTCTTCATCACCGAAGCGGAACAGCAGCCGCTGGTCAACGGGCTTATGTACGCCATTGACTTCGGACTCGGCATGTTGCTTGTTATCCTCGCCGCGCTGTTGATTTATCGCCTAACGGATTTATTCAAACGCAAAGGACGCTGGTCGGAGGAAGTCAATCAAGACTTCGCACGGGAGGCGATGAAATGAAACGAATCATTTTTACGTTCATCCTGTTCGCCGCGTTATTGACCTCGTGCGCCCCCGTTGATTTGAACGCGCCGATGCCCGCCTTCGATACGGGCGTCGATCCAAACGCATGGGCGCAAATCCCTGCGGGCGATTTTCGCTACGGGCAGCACGAGGAAATCGAATCGACCGGCGCGTATGAGATGATGATTACCGATACAACCACGGCGCAATACGCCGAGTTCTTGAACAAAGCGCTTGCCGACGGCTATGTGAAAATTGACGGCGAAAAAATCGTCGGCTATTATCCGGGCGACGCGTTTCACGCCGTCAAACACGAGGAGGAGATCAACGCGGGCGATTGGGTTTTCATCCCGTTGAACGATCCTTCGCAGCGAATTGAGTTCGACGGCAAAACCTTCTCGGCGCAGAAAGGTTACGAAAACCACCCAATGACGATGGTCACATGGTTTGGCGCGTGGGGATACTGCGGGTATAACAACTCGCGCCTGCCGACCGAAATTGAGTGGGAGAAAGCCGCGCGCGGCTCTGAAGACGGACGACCCTTTCCGTGGGGCGAGAATATCGAGCGAGGGAACGCAAACTTCTACGCGAGCCGCGATCCGTTCGAGAATATGAATTCATTTGGCTCGCGCACCAGTCCAGTTGGTTTCTTCAACGGGAAAAAATACGGTGAGTACCAAACGCTTAATTCCGCCTCGCCTTATGGATTGTACGATATGGCGGGCAATGTCTGGCAGTGGACGGGAAACGTTTACAGCGGGATGCACTACCGCTTTATGCGCGGCGGTTCGAAGGATGTGTACGATATGGATTTGCGTATTTGGGTTCGCAACAACGCCACGCCGACGTATTACAGCCCGGGCGTTGGGTTTCGCTGCGCCCGAGATAAGTAGAAAGTAGACAAGTAAACGGATACGCAGGTATACTTGCCGCCGTGTCCGTTTATTTTTATTTCAGGAATATCCCATGCAAACCATCGCCGCAAAACTAAAACTATATTTGCCTCTCATTAAATCTTTGCAAACCAGTTTGCTATTGCTTACGGGCGTGGCGGGCTACCTCAGCGCGCACACCGCAGTAAACTGGATTCGCTTCTGGCAGATGTTCCCCAGTCTCTTTCTTGCCATTGCCGGCTCCACCGTTCTCAATATGTGGTGGGACCAGGACATTGACGCGAAGATGAAGCGCACGCACAAACGCCCCACTTCTTCGGGGCAGGTGACGCGCGAAGAGACGTTCAATTTGGGCATGGCGCTTTCCGTTGTTGGCGTCGGCTGGGCGCTCATGGTCAACGGGTTATACGGCGTTATCGTCTTTGCGGGTCTTTTCTTTGACGTGGTCGTTTACAGCATCTGGCTCAAACGCCGCACTTGCTGGAGCATTGTGTGGGGCGGCATTTCAGGCGCAATGCCCATTCTCGCGGGGCGCGTGCTCGCCATTGGTCGCATCGACGCGATTGGAATTCTGCTCGCCTGCGCGGTGCTGTTCTGGATCCCCACGCACACGCTGACGTTCAGTTTGAAATTCGCGGAAGATTACAGCAACGCGGGCGTGCCAACCTTCCCCTCCACCTATGGCGAAGCGGTCGCGCGATTTGCGATTGCATTCTCCAGCGTGATTGCCGCGCTGACGATGGGACTCGCCGCAGTTTGGATTGGAGTCACCGCGGGAACTCTGCGCCTCATTATTGTACTGAGCGCCGGATTATTCTTCCTCGCGGCGACCACCGTCTTCCGCCCGTCGGAGCGCGTGAACTTCAGTCTGTTCAAATACGCCTCGATGTATATGACCTTTGCGATGCTGCTGATTATTCCGTAACGCCGCGTTTGTAACTATGAAAACCTCCTCCCTCGACCGCGTCCTCCTCCTCGCTACAGGCTTGCTCGCCGCGTATCAAATCGCCATCGGTATTGATAAGATGGACAACGTCCCCATCATTGCGTACACCATCGCGTTTGGCGTTTTGCTGGTCGCAGGCTTGCTCCTCATCATTCTTGGGTTGGAAGTATTGGAAGCCCCCGCCGTTGTGATCGTTTCGACGATTATCCCGCTGGCGCTTTCGCTTGGATTGATCTGGCAGCGCGTCGCGTCTTTACGCATCCCGTATCTGATCTTCGCCGCCGCGGGTTTCCTCGCCGTGATATTGACCCGCTCCATTCCCATGAAAAACAAAGTCCCCGTCGTCACAATTGCGGTCACACACGGCATTGCGGGCATAACCATCTTTTTGCTGCCGATTATCCTCAGCCTGCGCGGCGACGCCCCAGCCGGCTTTGCATGGGTAGGAATCGGCGGCGCGTTGATCGGAATCGGCGGGTTGCTGCTCGCCTTCCTAAAGTCAGGCAAACCCATCCTCTCGCAGAAATTCATTTTGACCGTGCTGCCCGGTCTGCTGTTGGCAATGACCATCTGCTTTGTAATCGGCTTCAAATACGGATAGATAAAAAACATGACCATAACCTCACAACTACAATCCCTGCGCGGCGAAATGAAGAAAAGCCGATTCAAAATCTGGCTGCGCGCCTTCCTTTTTATTCTGTTTACCATCATCTTTTGCGTTTACTTCTTCCGCGATATTGATCACGGATATTTCACTTGGGGGCGGGTCGCTCTTGTGATCCTCGCCTTCATTCCCATTGGCTTTCTAATGAGTCTCATCGTCCCCATGAAAGCAGACCCTGAAATTCAGGCGGTCACGTTCTCGCTCGACCGCGTCTATCTCTTTTTAATTTGGCTGCTGGTGATTGCCAAACTCATTATGGGACGCGTTCCGCCCCTGATTCCAGACGCCGACTTCATCATGGCTGCGATCATTGGCATCATGTTCGGGCGGTTGAACGGCATTGGAATGCGGGTGCGGCGGCTCAAACTTCAACACGGCTTCATAGGAAAATAAAATGACAAATATCTTCTTCATCATCGGTTCGCTGCTTGCGGGGCTTTCGGTGGCGCTGGGCGCTTTTGCCGCGCACGGAGCGACTAAATTTATGACCGTCCAACAACTCGAATGGATGGACAAAGCCGCGCGTTACAATATGTATCATGCGCTCGCCTTGCTGGTCGTCGCCTGGGCGCTGACCTACTGGCGCGGACAGGCAGGGCTGTTGAACGCGGCTGGCTGGTCGTTTGCGGCGGGCATTGCGCTCTTCTCGGGCAGTTTATATATTATGGCGTTTAGCTCTTGGAAACTTGGGTATATCACG
>JAQTWR010000330.1 GCA_028689195.1 Anaerolineales bacterium
ATTTTCCAAACCAACGCATCGCTGGAATATTTGTTGATCGCTCTTTTAATTCTCCTTGTTTTTCTTGTTGCGCCGGGCGCATGGCTAAACACAATGATGAAAAGACGCCAAGACATGATAAGAAAGGGATTGCCCGACGCCTTAGATATGCTTTCAGTATGCGTTTCTGCTGGCTTGAGTTTTGACCAGGCTTTACTGCGAGTTGGACAAACCTTCAAAACGCCAATCGGAATAGAATTTGCCCGCGTTGTTTCCGAGATCGAAGTGGGTGTCTCGCGCAGGCAGGCTTTGCGCAATTTACAAGCCCGCGTAGATATACCCGAGCTGTCAAGTTTCGTAGCCGTCATCTTGCAATCAGAAGCGCTGGGAATGAGTATCGCGGACGTTCTTCACACTCAGGCTGAACAAATGCGCATCTACAGACAGTATCTTGCGAAAGAAATCGCGCAACTACTGCCAGCCAAGATGATGATGCCTTTGGTTTTATTTATCTTCCCTGCGTTGTGGGCGGTCATTTTAGGACCGACCCTCCCCGTAATTATGGAAATTCTAAAATAAACGACGCTGTCGCAACCCTTTTTTGCATATCAAATGGCTGGTGAAAATAGAAATGAAAAAAACAGAGTCCGATCTTACGCATGAAGAACAACCGCTCGACGAATCTGCCAACATGGATTCAAGCGCAGAATTTGTCGTTCCTTTTAATTCCGAAGAACTTCGTCTTAAGTTGCAAAAAAACAGCGAACGGCAACAATCTGAAGAACATGCCAAACAACGCCGAAGGATGGCATTGCGCGCCTTCGCAATAATCATACTAAGTTTAACCGTTCTTATATTGATTGTATGGGCAGGCAATGTTTATCAAACAAACAAACTGGAGCAGCAAGCCGCCCTCACCAAAGAAGCGCTTGCCGCTAAATACCAAAGCGCCAATGGATTTATGAGCGCCGAAAGACCCGAAGAAGCGCTCCGCCTATACAATGAAATCAAAAAAATAGACCCACTATACAAAGACATTGATCAAAAAATTAAGTTGGCTAAAGAATCTATTGCAATCATAGCTCTGTATCAGCAGGGCGTTCAAGCGCTGAATGAAGGCAAAAGCGATAAAGCCCTAGAGATTTTATCGCGCGTAGAAAATCAGCGTCCGAAATACAAAGATACGCCGCAGTTGATTCAAAGAATCAAGCAAGAACAACAGATCGCATCCTTGATCGCGGAAATTAAAAAGTCATATTCGCTGAACGATTGGGCGGGAGTGATACGTCAATATGAAGCCATACAAGCCGTCGACCCGTTCATCCAAATACCCGAACTCAAGGACATACTATTTGTCAGTTACCGAAATTTGATACTTGACCTTGCCGAACGCAGCGACCTAACGCTGGAAGATATCGACGCTGCAGAGAGGTATTACCGCAGCGCGCGCGCGCTCGTTCCACAGGATAAGGCTTACGCAAAAGAGCGCGAAGAATTACAAAAAATCGCGGTGGAACGTTTGGCAAATAAGTATTACCTGAACGCCATCAACCTGCTTGAAAGTTCCAATTACTCCATCAACGGGTTGCGCGAGTCGCTTCGCATTCTAACGAAGGCAAATAACATTGGCTCCGATGCGCCCGCCATCAAATCTGAAATCGAGAAAGCCCAATTATTTCTTGACGCTTACAATAATCTCTTACAGTTAAAGTGGGACGACGTTATCAGCGATTTTGAAACGCTGCGGCGGAAAGAAGAGAACTACGCCGATGGCAGGGTAAAATATTTTCTCTACGAAGCCTACATCGCGCGCGGAGATATGTTCTTCGCTTATGCAGACTTTGGAAGCGCATTCGCCGATTATCAGGAAGCCGAAAAAATCGCGTGGGGCGACCAAGGGAATTTGTTGCGCTTATTCCAAATCGAAACGCGCATTGGCGCAACGCTGGGAAAACTCGGGAAAGGCAAAGAATCTGCCGAGTTCTATCGTTATGCCTTTGAAAAACTAGCGTATCAAAATCGCTTTACCAACCCCGATCAGGCGCTGGTTGATACGCTCAATCAAGCGGATGCGGCTTATAAAAAAGGCGATATGTCCGAAACCATTCGCCTGTACGAAATGGCAATGAAGCAAGAAGAAAAATTTTACGATCAAATAACCATAGAAGCGCGCCAAGGCGATATATTAGCCAACATCGCTTTTGAGAACGGCTCGACCATCGAAGGAATACGCGCTGCAAATCAGATTGGCGAAAGCATGATTATAGGCAGCGACCAGAAACTTTTAATTCCCGTAATATCAACCGACAAATAAACACAATCGAGGAAAAAATATGTTTCCAAACCGCCCTGCATTAAATCAAAAAAATCAATCGAAACAAGCGGAGACCTTTTCTCCAGACGACCTTGAGTTAATGAAGGAAAATTTATTTCATATCCGCGACGAAGTCCAAAAGCGCATTCTTGTCGAGTTTAATGGAGAGGTCACGCTCGATAACATTCCCCGTTTGCGTAAGATGATTGAACTTTTTTATAATCAAGTGCTGACTGAAGAGAATCTTCTATTAACGCGCGCAAATAAAGCCAAACTGCTTGAATGGGTCTTTGCGGATATTATTGGCTATGGTCCGTTGGATCCATTATTGAGCGACCCTGAAATCACCGAGATCATGGTTAATGGTCCTCATACTATTTTTGTGGAGAAATTCGGCAAGATAGAACTCACGAACGCAACGTTTGAAGACGACGCGCACCTGCGCCGAATCATTGACCGAATTGTCGCGCCCATCGGTCGCCGTGTTGACGAAGCGTCGCCGATGGTGGACGCTCGTTTACCAAGCGGTTATAGAGTAAACGCAACGATACCGCCTCTTTCTCTTGACGGATCGCTGCTTACTATTCGAAAATTTGCAACAACCCCCTATACGGCTCAGGACTTGATCGCAAACGGGACTTTGAACACAAATCTGATATCTTTTCTGCGCGCGTGCGTCGAGGCGCGTATTAATATCGTAATATCAGGAGGCACCGGCAGCGGCAAAACAACGTTATTAAACGTCATCTCAAGTTTCATTCCAGCTAACGAAAGAATTATCACAATTGAGGATATTGCAGAGCTCCAACTTCACATGAGGCATGTATTGCGCCTGGAAAAACGTCCATCCAACCTTGAAGGCAAGGGCGAAGTAACCATCAGGCAATTGGTGGTTAACGCGCTTAGAATGCGACCTGACAGAATCATCGTAGGAGAATCTCGCAGTGGAGAGGCGCTGGATATGTTGCAAGCGATGAACACAGGACACGACGGGTCTATGACGACCGTTCACTCCAATAGCCCGCGCGATTCTTTGCGAAGAATTGAAACAATGGTTTTGATGGCGAGTATGGATCTACCGCTAAAAGCCATACGCGAGCAAGTGGCTTCATCCATAGAGCTTGTCGTCCACGCCGAGAGAATGCGCGACGGCACCCGTAAAGTGGTCAATGTCACCGAAGTACAGGGTATGGAAGGCGATACTATCATATTGCAGGATCTATTCTATTTCAATCAGACAGATTTCAAAAATGGCCGCGTGGTTGGAAAGTTAAAAGCGACCGGGCTTCGCCCCCATTTTATGGAGAAATTCAAAAAAGGCGGCATCACGATTGCCGATCAAGTTTTTGATACGGCGGCTTAGTTGCAGAATAAACAAAA
>JAQTWR010000331.1 GCA_028689195.1 Anaerolineales bacterium
ACCATGTATCGCGGTCAATTCGAGGAAAGACTCAAACGCATCATTGACGAGTTGAAACAATCGGGCGCGATTCTTTTCATTGACGAGGTTCACATGCTCGTCGGCGCGGGCGCGGCGGGATCATCCGTAGACGCGGCGAATATTCTCAAGCCCGCGTTATCGCGCGGCGAGTTGCAAGTCATCGGCGCGACCACGTTGGATGAATATCGCAAACACATCGAATCAGACGCCGCGCTCGAACGCCGCTTCCAATCTGTGCAGGTGGACGAACCCAGCGAAGACGAAACGATTCAAATCCTCAAAGGGATTCGCGGCGCGTATGAGGAACATCATCATTTGGTGATTTCCGACGAAGCGCTCGAAGCCGCCACGCATTTATCGTCGCGCTATGTGACCGAAAGATTTTTGCCCGACAAGGCAATTGACTTGATTGACGAATCGTCCTCGCGCGTGCGGATGTATAAAAGCCCCGCCGCGAAACACGCGAAAGATTTATTCGGTCAACTGCGGCAGGCGCGCCAAAATCGCACGCTCGCGCAGGAAGAAGGCAACTCTGAAGATGTCAAGGAATGGGAAGAGCGCGAAGGCGATTTGAGCCAGCAGATCGAACGTTTGCGAACCGCTTGGGATCGCGCGAACAGCCCTGTGGTTTCCGCCGAAGATATTGCCGAAGTCGTCTCCATGTGGACGGGCGTTCCGCTGATGCAACTTGCAGAAGCCGAGTCGCAGCGTTTGCTTAAAATGGAAGACGAACTTCGCAAGGGAATCATCGGTCAGGAGGATGCGATTATCGCAATCTCGCGCGCTGTGCGCCGCGCCCGCGCCGGACTCAAAGACCCCAAGCGTCCCATCGGTTCGTTTATGTTTCTCGGACCCACAGGCGTTGGCAAAACCGAATTAACCAAAACGCTCGCCAAGTTTATGTTTGGCAGCGAAGAAGCCGCCATTCAATTGGATATGTCTGAGTTTATGGAGCGTCACACCGCCGCGCGGCTTGTCGGCGCGCCTCCCGGATATGTGGGCTACGAAGACGCGGGTCAACTGACCGAAGCGCTGCGCCGCCGACCCTATTCGATTGTGGTGTTTGATGAAATCGAAAAAGCGCATCCTGAAGTTCATAATATGCTTTTGCAAATTATGGAAGAAGGACATCTCAGCGATGCGAAGGGACGCAAGGTGGACTTCCGCAACGCGATTATCGTGATGACCTCGAACATCGGCGCGGATGTGATCAAAAATCAATCGTCGCTTGGCTTCGCGTTGAAGCGCGACGAAGCGACGGAAGAAAGACTCTCCTACGAAGATATGCGTAAGAAATTGGGCGAGTCGCTCAAGCGCGCCTTCCGCCCCGAGTTCATCAACCGCCTTGATTCTGTCGTCATCTTCCGCTCGCTGAATAAAGAGGATATTCAGAAAATCGTCGCGCTCGAACTGGACAAGGTTTCGGAACGCCTCAAAGAACACGAGTTGAAATTGACCGCCTCTGAAGAAGCGCTCGGCGCGCTCGCCGCGCTGGGTTACGATACCGAGTTTGGCGCGCGTCCGCTGCGCCGCGTCATTCAGCAGAAGGTGGAAGACCCGCTGTCTGATCGGGTGCTTGCCAGCGAATTCATCAATGGCGATACGGTCAAAGTGGAAATCGGCGAGGACGGCGAGATCATTTTGGAAAAAGGCTTGGCGTTGGAAACTGTCGAAGTTGAACCAAGCGTATAAGTTTGTTTTATGTAAAAGCGGGGCGCGTTTCAAACGCGCCCCGCTTTTTTTAATTTGTAATTCCGCTAAACGAATTTGATTCTTCTCGCGGCAAAGGCGACCATTCTTAATAATAAAACGCCGTGTTTCCAGCGCGAGATGTTGGTTGTGCCGTAGGTGCGCTCGCGGTAACGGACGGGGAGATCAATAATCTTGCGGTTGAGTTTTGCCGCGCCGAAGATCAGGTCAAAATCGCCGAAGGGGTCGAAGTCTCCAAAGTAGGAACGGTTCGCGGCGATCTCTTGATAATCTTTGCGCCACATGACCTTTGTTCCGCACAACGTATCTTTGATGGATTGTCCCAGCAGCCACGAGAATGCGAGACTGAACAATTTATTGCCGAAGAAGTTCAGCGTCCGCATGGCTTCTTTTTCCATCGGGTAAACCAGCCGCACGCCGTTGATAAATTCGCCTTTGCCCGAGACGATGGCGTTATAAAAACGCGGCAGGTCTTCGGGCGGCACGGTCAAGTCTGCGTCGAGGATCATCAAAATATCGCAGGTGGATTTCTCGAAGCCGAGTCGAATCGCGTCGGCTTTTCCAATTCCCGTTTGACGAAACAACATGCTGGGAATATCGGGATGAAGCGCCATTTCCTTTTCGATGGTTTCGTAAGTGTTGTCGCGCGAATGTCCTTCGACGAAAATGATTTCGGTCTTGCTTCCCATTTTTGGGACGCGCTCGAAAATGGATTTGACGTTGCCCGCTTCGTTGCGCGCCGCGATGACGACCGAAACGCTGGGGGCGCCAGAGCCGGGCTGCGGCGTGGGACGCGCGACGACAAAATTTGAAAGCGCGAAAGAACGGAAGAGTCCCAGTTTGACGAGGTAGCGATTCGCAAATCCGCCGAGCGGCAGGGGTAAGAGAACTTCCTGCATGGAGCGGATGCTTTCAAAACCCGCGAGGTGCAGCATGTTGTCAATATCCTGCGGCGTGAGCCAGTTTTGAAACAGCATGGGCGCGGCAAGGTTCAGGCTTTGCGCGGCGTTGAGCGGCGCTTGCCAGAGGTGGCTATAAAAATTCAGAATGACGCGCGTGTGCGGCGCGCAAAATTTTTTTAGTTGTTCGAGCGCGCGCTGCACGTCCCACAAATCATTGACTGTATCTGAAAGGATGACGACGTCGAATTCGCCTTCGAGCTCAGAGAGGTCGTGCGCGTCCATTTGATAATATTCAAATTGTGGATGACGCTGCTTCGCGTGCGCGATCATTTCCGCCGAAAAGTCAATGCCCACTCCGCGCGAGGGATTTAACTGCGCGAGCAGGCTTCCCATTCCGCAGCCGATTTCCAATACGCGTTGATTTGGGCTGACAAGAAAGCGATAGATTTCGTTCAAGCGGCGGTGATACCAGCCGCCCATGCCTTTCCAGTGATCGCGTTTTTTTGCGACCATGTCCCAGCGCTCCATGCGCGTTTTTTGATATGCCTTGCCTGTTTCGTCAAAAGGTGGATTTATGTTCATAAAGCGATTGTATTCTTGGATGCGCGGTTTGAGAAGGTCGTTCGCGGATTGAAGAACGTTTCGCCGCCGAACTCGGGCGATGAATAATCATTCCCCAACTCTTTGTTTTTGGTCAGGCGCTTTCTAACTGCGCGATAAATTCGCCCGCAGTCGCGTATCGGTCTTTGGGGTCTTTCGCCATCGCCATTTTTATCGCATCAGAAGCGCGGCGCGGCAGGGCGCGGGTCAATTCGCGCGCGTCGGGCGGAGGGGCGTTCAGGTGGGCGAGAAGCAGCGCGCCCGTGTTGGGTCGCTCGAAGGGCAGCCGCCCCGTCAACATTTGGTAGGTCATCACGCCGAGCGCGTAAATATCGGCGCGTCCGTCCACTTCGGCGGAGGCTTGAATTTGTTCGGGGGCGATGTAGTCGAACGTGCCGAGCATCCCTGTGTTGGTGATG
>JAQTWR010000332.1 GCA_028689195.1 Anaerolineales bacterium
AGAAATGTTAAATACAAGTTATAAACAGACAAAAGTTTCGTATCTTCCAAAGGTATCAACAACTTTAAAAGCTAATTATTTGGATAGTGAAGATTTTTATTCAAGCACACAAAAGGAAGCAAATAACACGACTGCGTGAACGCCAAAAGTCGCAACGGCGGCGGGCATGGCATAACGACTATTCTTCCAAATAAGCGCGGCTGGGAGTAAAGTGAAAATTCCCATGACGAAGTTGTAAACGGGCAGCCAATTGAGGACAAAGTATCCGGGATTCCAGCCGCGCATCGCCATTCCGCCGGCGATAATTGATAACGCGCCGACGATAAAAGCAAGAATAGACGAGACTTTATTCAGCGTTGTGTTCATAGCGACCTTCCTGTAAGCGGGTCGCGCTTTATGCAAACGCGACCCGCCAAATAATCTACGCCAACTCGTGTTTTTGCAAACCCGTTCGGGTAATTTCGGCAAGTTCTTTTATTGGATGGATCAACGCGATGGCGAATAACGCAAATCCTATGCCGTACAACGCGCCTCGCGCGGGAATGATGAAAATGCTCAACCACACAAAAATGCTGCCCAGCGTCGTCGCTGAGAGGCTGCCCCAACAACCGCCCAATTTCGGATTTTCCTCTTTGAGGAAGAATCGCCGCGCGATATACGGGATGAGGGCAATCCCGAATTGCAGAACCCAACCGTAGATCAGGGCTTGCGGCGCGGTCGTTTCAATCGGTTTGCCGTCAATCAATCCAAGAAGAATCAGCGGGGCGATCGTCACGGGGAGCAAAATCCAAATATAGGATGCGACCAAATGCCACGCGCCCGCGCTGTTTAGTTTTCCGCTTTCCTTGAAGGCGCGGATCATCACGACGACCAGCAGCACGGTGGCTGAAATGTGCAGGATCAATCCGGCAATGGTGGGAGGCAGGCTTCCGCCAAGCCACGGACCAAGAACGAGTCCAAACGCGCCGAGCGTCATGCCCCAATAAATATAGGCGACCGCGTTTTTTCCGCCGAGCGCGCGTCCCGTAATCATGGGGACAAAATCTACAAGCAAGCCCGCGAACATAAGCGACATAAATCCCCACGAGTTTGCGTGGATGTGCGCTTCAAGCGGCGTTTTGATGTAGAGCGCGTCGCTCCAATTCAGGAAAAGTCCCGTGCCGATGATGATTCCGACGAGCAGATAAAAAACGCCCGTCGCGTAAAACTTGAGGCTTTCAGGCGCTTCGCCGCCGCGCGCGTTCCATAATTGAAGCAGTAAAAAAATCGCGGCGATGAAGATCAGCGTGCCGCCCGTGAAAATCATCGGGTGGTTCATCCCTGAGAAGCCCGCGATCAACGCGACCAAACCGACATTGAGAGTCAGCCAAATATCCCAGCGCATGGCAGGACGCGGCTTTTTGGAAAGCGACGCGACGAGCAGGGGCAATAATCCAAACAACACTTGCGAGAGAATCCCAAGCGTGATGAAATGTACGCGCACCCAGCGCAGCGCGGGAAAAGCGCTAAACACATTCATGCTGACCAGCGAAGCGTCGGCGGCGGCGAATAACGCCACAAAGGTATAAAGCAAAGCGGTGAGTAAATATGGAACAGGCATCTTGTTTTCCTTTTTTATTTTCCGTACCACATGCGCGCAAGAAGATTATCCTTGAGCATGAGTTGATGATAGAACGCCGCGCCAACATGCAGCAGGACAAGCAGCGCCAACGCGGGCGCGATAAATCCATGCAACATGCGCGCGGTGAAATCATAAAAATCTGCGGGAAGGTTTCCTGCGCCGCCGAAAACAATTGGGGCAAGTCCAGCCTGCGCGGAAAGCGATATTCCGCTGAGCGCCATCAAAAAGACCAACAGATACAAGGCGTAATGAACAACCTTGCCGAGCCAATCAAAAAACGGATTGCCCGCCGTGACATGGGCGGGTTTGGGAAGTTTGAGCCGCGTTATAAATCGAACGACGATGACGACCATCGTAATAACGCCGACGCCCATGTGCAGCGCCAACGGCATAAGTTTTGCGGAATCATTGGGTTGTCCGCTCATGGATTTGCCGATCACAAACGCCGCGAACACCAAAACAACAACCAGCCAATGCAGCGTAACCTGCATCGGGTGGTAACGATTAGGCGGGTTTTGAGACATGATTTCCCCTACTCGCTTTTTGAGCCAAGAAACGCCACGCGCGTTTTAGCGTTCATGCCGCGCTTCACGCCCGCCGGTACGACGATAGTCGCGCCGGGTTTGATGGCAAATACTTCCTCGCCAACGGTCATCAATCCCTCGCCTTCGAGGAAGTGATACATGGCGGGACCGCCCGGGTGCAGGGGAATTTGCTGCCCAGCCTCCAGCCCAACGACAAGCGCTTTGAAATTCGGCGTATCCATTAAAAACTGCGGCTTTGTCCCCTCTGCCGAAAAAACCGCTTTTGACTTTGTATCCAAAAAATAGACTTGCGAAATTGTGTCGGACATATTATCTCCTTTGATATGCCCGACTATAGTTCTTTTCCCCATTTTGCGACCCGACATTTGTCGGGTTTTTGGCGCCGATTTTATTCGTCTTGAAGCATCGCGCGCGCCATCAAACCTGCGCGATCTAAAATGCGGATATGCTGTTTATCCACCTCGATGAGTTTCGCCTTCGTCAGTTCGCGGATAATGCGACTCAACACGTCTGGAACGGCGCCAAGATGCGCGGCAAGTTCGGTTTGATTCGTCCAGCGGCGGCGCTTGATTACGTCGCCTTCGGCTTGATCCAGAAGCAGTTTTGCAAAACGCGCCTCGACGGTTTTCAAAGACAGGTCTGCCGCGAGCGTAACCAACCCGATGATTTTATCCGCCATGTTTTCGATGATTTGCAGCGCGGTTTGCGGGTGCGCCAGAATGACCGCCTCCAAAGCCTGACGCGGCAGCAGCCATACCCCCGATTCTTCGAGCGCGATTGCCGTGGCGGGATTGGCGCGTTTTGCCAACACGCCAATTTCGTTGAAAATTTCGCCTGCGTCAATAAACCTCAACACCTGCTCGCGCCCGTCCGCCGAAGACTTCAATATTTTCAACAAGCCATAATGCAAATAATACAAATTCGATTCGAGGTCTCCTTCCCAAAACACGACCGCATTGACGGGGAAGACCTTCCATTCCGCGCTTTTCGCCAGCCTCAAAAGCGCCGCATCATCCAGCCCGCGCAGAAATTCAAAATCCCGAAAACGCTTGAGTAGAATATCGGTTTGCATGAAATCAGTGTAGCATAAAATAATTGACGAAAGACCGACTACTATGCTACACTGCGTTTAAGTTTTTTCTTAATCGAAAAAGAAACGCGATGAAAAATATCCGTCCCATTCGCTCATTTGACAGAATCAAACTTCTCGCGGATTCGCGCCGCATGGAGATTCTGCGCCTGTTGATGGAATCTCCCGCCACGCTGACTCACCTCGCGCGCGCGCTGAAGCAATCTCCCGCGTGGATTCGCCATCACATCCTCGCGCTCCAATCCGCGGATTTAATCGAGGTGAGCGAAATTCGCAGAACGGGCAAAGTCGCCGAGAAGTTCTATCGCGCCAAATCGGACGCGCTCATCCTGCAAGAACTTGTGCTGCCAAAAAGTAAAAAGCCCGTGTTCGTTTTTTCTGGCAGTCACGATCT
>JAQTWR010000333.1 GCA_028689195.1 Anaerolineales bacterium
GGCTCTTAATCGCTTCTCGCGCTCATCTTCGACCCTGACCTGATACTGCCGCCCGCGCAGCAACACTTCCCAATCTTCTTCGCCTTGATACACAAAGGCTTCGTAAGACTTGCCCTCTACGATCAAAGAGAAGACGGGCTGCCCGCTCACGGTTTCAAAATCCACTTGCAGCAGGCGGTCGCCAATGCGGACATGGCGTTCGTCCACAACTTCGATTTCAAACTCTTTCTCGTCAATTGCCGTAATATATTTCATGCTTTGACCTCAATCGCAAACCGCTATCGGTGCATTCTTTCCCAGCGTCCCACCCACTTCCAGTTGGACGTATCGCGCTCGTTCCTGCGGACAATATTCGCGTTGCGCTCCGTTTGCCGATGCGCGACCAGCGTGGCGAGGATCGCGGCAATCTCGGCGCTTTCCGCGCGCGCTTCCACCGCGTCGTCCATCGAAAATCTTTCTTCCACAAAGCGCGTATCGAATTGACCAGCCATGAAGCGATGCGAATCCATCAAAGTTTGGTGGAAGGGAATATTCGTCCGCACGCCCACGATGCGATATTCCTCCAAAGCGCGGCGCATTCTTAAAATCGCCTGACCGCGCGTTTCGCCCCACACAATCAACTTTGCGATCATCGGGTCGTAATACGGCGTAATCTCAAAGCCGGGATATACGCCCGTGTCAATTCGCACGCCGGGACCCGTAGGCGCGAGGCTTTGCGTGACGCGCCCCGTAGACGGCATAAACTCGTTAAACGGATCTTCCGCGTTAACGCGGCATTCAATCGCGTGCCCTTTGATTTGAATATCTTCCTGCTTGTAACTCAACTGCCTGCCGCGCGCAACGCGGATTTGCTCCGCGACAATATCCACGCCCGTCACCATCTCGGTAATCGGATGCTCCACTTGCAGGCGCGTGTTCATTTCGAGGAAATAAAAATTGCGGTCTTTGTCCACAAGGAATTCGATAGTTCCCGCGTTGACATAATCCACCGCCTGCGCCGACTTGACGGCAACCTCGCCCATCTTCACGCGCAGGTCGTTATCCAAAAACGACGACGGCGATTCTTCCAGCAATTTTTGGTGGCGGCGTTGAATGGAACATTCGCGCTCGCCCAGATGAATGACGTTTCCAAATGAATCCGCCAGAATTTGAAATTCGATATGCCGCGCGCCCTCGATTAATTTTTCGAGATAGACGTTCCCATCGCCAAACGCGGATTCCGCTTCGCGCCGCGCGGACGCCAAAAGGGTCGGCATCTCTTCAATATTCCTGACCTCGCGCATTCCCTTTCCGCCGCCGCCCGCAGTCGCCTTGATAAGCAGCGGAAAACCGACCTTCGGCGCCATTTGCAGCAGGTCGTCGTCGGTCAGGTTGCCCACATCCTCGGTTCCCGGCACAACAGGCAGCCCCGCCTTGACGACGGTCGCGCGCGCCACGCCCTTATCGCCCATCGCCGCAATGGACGAGGGTTTGGGTCCGATGAAAGTGATATTTTGCTCGGCGCAGCTCGCGGCAAAATCTTCGCGCTCCGCGAGAAATCCATACCCTGGATGAATCGCGTCCGCGCCGGATTTTTTCGCAACGTCAAATATTTTATCCGCGCGCAAATAGGATTCGCGCGAAGGCGCGGGACCGATCAAATAGGCTTCATCCGCATAGCGGACATGCAGCGCGTTACGGTCGGCTTCCGAAAACACGGCGACGGTCGAAAGTCCGAGTTCGCGGCACGCGCGAATAATGCGAACTGCAATCTCGCCGCGATTTGCGATCAATACTTTGTTAAACATATATGCCTCTTTATGTCATTGCGAGGAGCGATAGCGACGAAGCAATCTCCAACATAATTGGGAGATTGCTTCGTCGCTATCGCTCCTCGCAATGACATGATTACAGTGGAATATTCCCGTGCTTCTTGGCGGGATTCGCGTCGCGCTTGTTGCTCAACATTTCCAGCGCGTTAATCAATCGCGGACGGGTTTGCTTCGGTTCGATTACGCCGTCTATATATCCGCGCTGCGCGGCGATATAGGGATTGGCGAATTTTTCCTTGTAGTCGGCGACCAATTCCGCTTTTCTCTGAACAGGGTCGTCCGCCGCGTCCAACTCTTTGCGGAAGATGATATTCACCGCGCCGTCGGGTCCCATCACCGCGATTTCAGCCGTGGGCCACGCGAGGTTTATATCGCCGCGAATATGCTTGGACGACATCACGTCGTACGCGCCGCCGTACGCCTTGCGCGTGATAACGGTCAACTTTGGCACGGTCGCTTCGCAATAGGCGTACAGCAACTTTGCGCCAGAGCGAATAATGCCGTGATGTTCCTGATTGGTGCCGGGCAAAAATCCGGGAACGTCTACGAAGGTAACGATGGGAATATTGAACGAATCGCAGAAACGCACAAAACGCCCCGCCTTTTCGCTTGCGTCAATATCCAGCACGCCCGCCAAAACCGACGGTTGATTGGCGATAATGCCTATCGAATGTCCGCCCAGACGGGCAAACCCAACCACAATGTTCTGCGCGAAATTCTCGTGAATTTCAAAAAACTGCCCGTCGTCCACAATCAGATGAATAGCGTCCTTGATGTCGTAGGGTTTGTTCGCGTCGTCGGGGACGAGGTTGTTCAATTCCTCTTCCATCCGCAACGGATCGTCGCTGAGCGCGAAGGGCGGGTCTTCCATGTTATTCTGCGGCAAATATCCAAGCAATTTGCGGATAAGGTACAGGGTGTCCGCTTCGCTGTCTGCCGCCACATGGCACACGCCCGATTTTTCGGAGTGAACCGCCGCGCCGCCGAGTTCTTCCTGCGTCACTTCTTCGTGCGTCACGGTCTTGACCACATCGGGTCCTGTCACGAACATATAGGAAGTTTCCCGCGCCATGAAGATAAAATCGGTCAACGCGGGAGAATAAACCGCGCCGCCGGCGCAAGGTCCCATAATGGCGGAAATCTGCGGGATGACGCCCGACGCCATCGTATTGCGGAGGAAAATATCCGCGTAGCCGCCGAGCGCGACCACGCCTTCCTGAATACGCGCGCCGCCGGAATCATTCAAGCCGATGACGGGCGCGCCGTTCTTCATCGCCATATCCATAATCTTACAGATTTTTTCCGCGTGGACTTCGCCAAGACTTCCGCCGAACACGGTGAAGTCCTGCGAGAACACATACACAAGCCGCCCCTCGATAGTTCCCCAACCCGTCACGACTGAATCGCCGATGAATTTTTGCCCGTCAAGCCCGAAGTCGCTGGTGCGGTGAACCACAAAAGCGTCCACTTCGCGGAACGAGCCTTTATCTAACAGCAAGTCCAGCCGCTCGCGCGCGGTCAGCCTCCCTTTTTTGTGCTGCGCGTCAATGCGGGCTTGCCCGCCGCCAAGACGCGATTGAGCCTTCATGTCATTCAATTTCTGGATTTTCGGTTTTTTGTTCATACGCCTCTCTCGACAATGATTTTCTAACGAACAGAATGAAAACAAACAAAGATAGATTTACGATAGCCGCAAACAACCCATTGGGGCGCGGATTTTGCCAGAGCGCCCGCTCGACCCAATACCAGATCGAATAGGCGATTGCTGCGGCGGCAAGGATATTCGCCGCCCAAGTCTTTCTCTGCAAAATACTCCACGCGACGGCGATTCCCAC
>JAQTWR010000334.1 GCA_028689195.1 Anaerolineales bacterium
CATTGGGACACGAAAGCCGATATTACCGTCGCCGTGCAGCCCGTCATAGCAGAAGAAGCGCCGCGTTTTGGAATCTTAAAACGCGAGGCGGATGGGCGTATTTCATCCTTTGTCGAAAAACCGAAAGACCCCGAAGTTCAGAAAAAATTCGTCAGCCGCGACGACCCGCAACGTCCCTTCCTCGGCTCGATGGGAATTTACCTTTTCAACACCGAAGTGTTGATGGACCTGCTGGCGGACTTCCCCAGTTACGACGATTTTGGCGGCGATATTATTCCGCAGGCGATCAAAACCCATTCAGTATACGGTTTCGACTTCGACGGTTACTGGCAGGATATTGGAACGATCCGCTCGTTTTATGAAACCAACCTCGAATTGACCACGCCCGATTCGCCGTTCAACTTCCACGACGCCGAAGCGCCGATTTATACCGACTCGCGCTTCCTCCCGTCTTCCAGCATAGCAGACAGCCAATTGACAAACGTCCTCCTCGCGGAAGGCTGCCGCGTCGAACACTGCCAGATCACGCATTCGATTGTCGGCATTGGCAGCAAAATCGCTTCCGGCACGGTCGTCAAAGACAGCATCGTGATGGGCGCGGACGCGTATGATCGCGGCGGCATCGGCGCGAATTGTCACATCGAAGGCGCGATCTTAGATAAAAATGTCCGCATTGGAGATAACGTGACGATTCGTCCTTTCCCGCGCGGCGTGGATGCGGACAACGCAAAATGGTATGTGCGCGATGGAATCGTCGTCATCCCAAAAGACGCGGAAATTCCCGCAGGGACAAGGATCGTTCTCGAATAAATTATGAAGAGCGTCGTCATTGCGATCTATTTTTAGCGTAGCAATGACGACGTTTGTAATTGCAACCTACTTGTTATCTCCCTCGCGCAGGTCAACTTTGAAATTATGCTATACTCGCAACTTATGAAATCATCGCGCAAATATTGGTTGCGCTGGGCTGAAACCTTGCGCCGTTATCGGCTCCACGAACTGACCGCCGCGCTTCTCGAGGCGGGAAGTCCGTTCGCTTTGATTGGAGCGCAGGCGCTTTATTTTGGGCGGGGACTGATCGAAAACGAGCAAATCACAGCGTTGGCCGAAATGCTGGAAGACGACGGCGAAGCGCGCGCTTTTGCCTCCTTCTTGAATATAGAGAGGCTTGCCCAATGACCGACTTGATCTCGCTCGCCGTAATCGGCGCGAGCGTAATTCTGTTGCTCGTACTTACGTTGTGGAAACGAAAATCCCCGACAAATTTACGCGATATTCCCGCGTTGATTCGCTTATATCACGCGCTTGGATTAAGCATCGAAGACGGAACGCGCCTTCATATTTCGCTTGGGCGCGGTGGATTGCTGGACGCGCGCGGCGGTTCGGCGTTGGCGGGTTTGGCAATGCTGCGCCACATCGCAGAACAGACTTCCGTCAGCGACAAGCCCGTTATCGCCTCGGCGGGCAACCCCGCAATCGGTTTGCTCACGCAAGATACTTTGCAGTCGGGTTATAACGCCGCGGGCGTAAGCGAGTTGTATGCCCCGTCGTCTGGGCGCGTAACGGGTTTGAGCCCCTTCGGTTATGCCACCGGCGCGATGAATATCTCGCAGAATGAAAATGTATCCGCGAATATTTTTATTGGACATTTGGGCGCGGAAGCCGCCTTGCTCGCCGACGCCGCCGACCGCGCGAACGTCATCGTCATCGGCGCAAGCGACGACCTTGTGGGTCAATCCGCGTTATTCGCAAGTTCGCAAGATTCCCTGATCGGCGAAGAACTCTTTGCCGTAGGCGCGTATCTCGGCGCGGGCGTTTCGCATCGCGCAAGTTTGACCCTGCAAGATCTATTGCGCTGGCTGGTGATCGTCGCTTTATTAGGCGGCGCAGCCGCTAAACTGCTGGGGGTAATCTAATGCGGGTATTTACAGCCGCCATTGCCATTGCCGTGGGCATCCTGATTCTAGGCGGATATTTTTATCCTCCGCTTGCCGCCGTCCAAACGCTTTTGTTGAATTGGGCAATCATCCTCGCAGGCGCCGCGACTCTTGTAGGCGTTTTCAATTTGATCGCAACGCACACTTATAAAATCCGCCGCCGCGAAAAAGACAGCGCCTACAGCGCGTTATTGATTATGGGTTTGGCTGCCGCGCTGATCTTCGGCATCGCGCTGCGCCCCGAACATCAAATCATGCGCGCGATGATGGACGGAATTATCATCCCCGCCGAAGCCGCCTTGATGGGATTGCTGACCGTCTCTCTGCTTTACGCCGCCATTCGACTCTTGCGCCGGCGCGCGGATGCGATGAGCATTGTCTTTTTAGTTACGGCAGCCTTGCTGATTTTAGGCTCGGCGACTTTACCCCTCGGAAATATTCCCCTGCTTGACATCTTCTCGCGCTGGACCGTTCAAGTGTTGGCGCTTGGCGGCGCGCGCGGAATTATCATCGGCGTTGCGCTTGGCGCGCTGACAACCGGCTTGCGCGTCCTATTTGGCGCAGACCGCCCGTACGGGGGCAACTAATGGCTGATATGGTCAAGTGTCCCGTTTGCAGCGAGAACAATCTGGCAGGCTCCGAATTTTGCCAATACTGCCAGTCGCGCTTGCAGCCGTTGACGGGCAACCTCAAAGGCGCGGATGCGCCCATCACGCCGGGGCAATCTCCCACCAAAAAATCCACCGCCGACCTCGAACCGATTCTGCCGCAGTGGTTACGAGACGTACGCAGTTCCGCGCGCGACGCATCGGAGGCGGAAGCCGCTGAAGGCGAACTCCCCCAAATCGCGCAGCCGCAAACCTCTCCACACTCCGATCCTCAAGATTTACTGGCGGGGTTACGCTCGCAATCAGACGACGAAGATGAAGTCCCCGATTGGCTGACGAATCTTGGCGGCGCGCCCGGCGCGAAGAAACCAAAAGAAGAATCCTCTGATATGCGCTGGGTCGAATTGGGCGGCGCAAAAGATTCCGCGCCCGAATCAGACGTCCCTTCGTGGATGCAGGAATTAAATCCCCCGGAATTTCAATCCGATAAAAAAGACGAATTAAACGATTGGATGCGCGAAGCCAGCGGCTCGCAGCCGCCCGCCGCGTCAGAATCTGGCGACTCGCAGGATTGGCTTCGCCATCTGGCTGCCGACGATAAAGGCGCGTTGTTCAACGATCCAGCCGATACATCCAACGCCGCGCCAAATAAACCCGACTGGTTGAACACGCCGAGCGCTTCGCATGATGAAGAGCCATCTGACAAGCCGGATTGGTTGAGGTCGTTAGGCGTGGCGGATTCAAATGCGCAAGATAGTCTGCCTTCCAGCGCTGACGTCCCTGATTGGCTAAATTTGAATAAAGCGGATTCAACCCCGCAAAACGCAGATACGCCCGATTGGTTGCAGGGACTCAACTCTGAAACTCCCTCTGCGCCTGCTTCGCCCCAAGAAACAGCCGATTGGCTGAAATCTCTGGACGCGGTGGATTCAACTCCGCAAAGCGCCGCCAGCGCAGATACGCCCGACTGGTTGCAGGGACTCGGCTCTGAAACTCCCGCCGCGCCCGCTCCATCAGAAACAGCCGATTGGCTGAAGTCTTTGGATGCGGCGGATTCAACTCCGCAAAGCGCCTCC
>JAQTWR010000335.1 GCA_028689195.1 Anaerolineales bacterium
GGTCGAAGGCGAGTATGTTCCCAAACCGGGCGAGTGATTCTCATTCTGAGCGTAACGAAGAATCTTTACGCTTATATAGAGACCCCTCGCTTCGCTCAAGGTGACGGCTAAATTCATGTATCTTCAAACTTCCCGCCTCGTTCTCCGTAATTTCACAGACGCCGATCTTGACGTTTTTTGGACGTATCGCAACGACCCCGAAGTCGCAAAATATCAAGGTTGGGAATTTCCCTATCCGCGCGAACGCGCAGTGGATTTTGTCTCGTCCATGCGCGAGCGGGTTGCGCCAAAACAAGGCGGTTGGATTCAATTTGCCGTGGCGCTAAAAGACACGGACGAGTTGATTGGCGATCTTGGCTGTTACGTCAAAAAGGAAGACGTGCGACAGGCGGTCATCGGCTTTACGATTGCGTCGAAATATCGGCGTAAGGGGTATGCCGCCGAGATTATTCCCTGTTTGTTGGAATATCTTTTCGAGGATATGGACATGCACCGCGTCACCGCCGACTGCGACGCGGATAATATCGCGTCATACCGCGCGTTGGAAAAAGTCGGCTTTCGCAGGGAGGCGCATTATGTCGAAAGTTTTTTCTTCAAAGGCGCGTATGCGAGCGAGTATTATTATGGCATGTTGCGGCGCGAGTGGCGCGAAAAATATCGGCGCAGATAAAAACTCGACCGCGCTGCCAAATTGAAGGCGGGCAGCGCCGCGTCACGCTTTTCATCCGACAGGGTTCTATGTAAAGTCATCTTCTATAAAATTATTGCTGGAGGAAACATGCAGGAACGAATCGTTATTACGGGAATGGGGACGGTCAATCCGCTTGGGTTGAGCGTGAAAGAAAGTTGGGATAATTTGGCGGCGGGCGTTTCGGGCGTCGCGCCGATTACGTTATTTGATTCGTCGCCTTTGCAGGTGCATATCGCGGCGGAAGTGAAAAACTTCAAACCCGAAGATTTTATGGACGCGAAAGAAGCGCGGCGGCGCGACCGTTACGAGCAGTTTGCGGTGGCGTCGGCAAAGCAGGCGCTGGCGCAATCGGGATTGGAAGTCACCGAAGCCAACGCGGGGCGGATTGGCGTCGTCATCTCTTCGGCGATTGGCGGTTTGCAATCGCTGCAAGACGCGATCATTACGAATTACACCGAAGGACCGCGGCGCGTCAGCCCGTTCCTGATCCCGATGTTGATGTCGAATGGCGGCGCGGGTATGACCGCGATTGAATACGGAATCAAAGGACCGAGTTTTTCCATTGCGTCGGCATGCGCTTCCGGCTCCGACGGAATTGGCATGGCGCTGATGATGCTGCGTACAGGCATGATTGACGCCGCCGTGACAGGCGCCGCAGAGACGACGATCACGTCTACCGGCGTTGCCGCATTTGACCGCGTGGGGGCGATGTCGCGTCACAACGACGATTATTCGATGACGCCGCAGCCTTTCGATAAAAACCGCGACGGGTTGGTGATGGGCGAGGGCGGCGCGGTGATTGTGATCGAACGCGAATCGAGCGCAAGGGCGCGCGGCGCTGAAATTTTTGCCGAACTTGCCGGTTACGGCGCAACGGCGGACGCATACCACGTTACCGCGCCTGACGAACATGGCGCGGGCGGCGCGGCGGCGATTCGCATGGCGCTGGCTTCTGCAAACGCAAACGCCGACGAGGTTGGCTATATCAACGCGCATGGCACAGGCACGCCGCTAAACGATCAAGCCGAGACTCGCGCCGTGAAAGCCGCGTTCGGCGCAGAATTGGCGTACAAAATTCCGATGTCGTCCACCAAATCCATGACCGGTCACATGATGGGCGCGACGGGCGCGCTGGAGGCGATTTTCTGCGTGCAGGCAATCCGCGATGGAATTCTGCCTCCCACCATTCATTATCAAACGCCCGATCCCGAATGCGATTTGGATTACATTCCCAATAAAGCGCGCGAGGCGAAAATCTCGCTGGCGATTAGCAACGCCTTCGGTTTCGGCGGACATAACGCCGTGCTTGCAATACGGAAATATGAGTAACGGTTGCCGAAAAAAATAGCGAATAAAAATTCGTCTTGTGCAATCGGAAGTTGTACGCTATAATCCGCGTTCGCGTTTCAAGGAACGATAAATCATAAGTAAGGATAGCCAAAATGACAGATTTTATCAAGGCAGTAGAAGCCAAAGTTAACGAAAAAATCCCGCAATTAAACCCGGGCGATACCGTCAGCGTACACGTCAAAATCAAAGAAGGCGACCGCGAACGTATTCAGGAATTCAAGGGTCTTATCGTCCGCTTACGCAAGGGCGGCAACGACTCATCCCTCACCGTGCGCCGCATGGCGGCAAACGGCATTGGCGTAGAGCGCACCTTCCTGCTTCGCTCGCCGCGCATTGACAAAATTGTCGTCGAACGCCACGGCAAAGTCCGCCGCGCGCAGTTGTACTTCATGCGCGAACGCACCGGCAAGAGCGCGCGCCTCAAACAGAAGTTCGACTAGATTTCAGGGTTCTCAGACCCTAAAGGTTTTCAGAGCCTTTAGGGTCTTTTTGTTTTGGAGTCGCTATGCAAAAATCTCTAATTGGAATCACCACGCGCAACGGCAAAGACGCCGACGGGCATCCGCTGACCGCGCTGCAACATTCTTATATTCGAGCGGTCGTGCAAGCGGGCGGGATGCCGATTCTTATTCCTTCGATTTTTGACGAAGAAGATTCCCTTGATTTGTATTCCCGTCTCGATGGGATTCTTTTCTCCGGAGGCGGCGACGTCTCGCTCGAATATTTTCGCGGCGATCCTCATCCCCGAATTGGAGAGGTGGACCCGAACCGCGATTCCACCGAAATTGGACTGATGCGCGCCGCTGTTCACGACGGTAAGCCGGTCTTGGGAATTTGTCGCGGCGCGCAAGTGATGAACGTCGCGTTGGGCGGCACGTTGTACACGCACATCCACGACCAAATCAAAGGCGCGCTGGATCATGCCTACCCGGGAGATTTACGCCGCGTCCTCGTCCATCCCGTCAATGTGAATGAAGAATCCCGCGCCGCCGAAATTTTCGGCGAGACTTTTTTGAACGTCAATAGTTTGCACCATCAAGGTTTGAAGGACGTCGCCGCGCCTTTGCGCGTTGTCGGTCACGCGCCCGACGGCGTTATCGAGGTCGTGGAAATTCCCAGCCACCCGTATGCGCTTGCCGTGCAGTGGCATCCCGAATGGTTGACCGATCAAATCCCCATGCAGAGGCTGTTCAAGTCGTTTGTAGATGCGGCGGGAAGGTAAACGCAATTCGTGATGACGTCGCGTTCGCATTTCCCCATCGGCGTATTTGATTCAGGCGTAGGCGGGCTTTCGGTTTTGCGCGCCATCCGCGAGCAGACGCCAAACGAATCCATCGTCTACTTTGGCGATCAGGGGCATGTGCCTTACGGTCCGCGTTCGATGGAGGAGATACAGAAATTCTCCGAAGGCATCGCGCGCTTTTTACTTGAAAAGAACGCCAAGTTAATTGTGGTGGCTTGCAACACGGCGTCTGCTGCGGCGCTGAAATATCTGCGCGCGCGGTTTCCTGAAATCCCATTTGTGGGCATGGAGCCTGCCGTCAAGCCTGCGGCGGAATCCACTAAGACGGGCAAG
>JAQTWR010000336.1 GCA_028689195.1 Anaerolineales bacterium
GTCATGCGCCACAACCAACGCCGTTGAATCTTTGTAGAGAACGCCAACGGGATTGAACGCCATATCGGGTCCGCGGCGGATGAATATGTTTCCATTCACCGCGCGGATTGTAACTTGGGGCGCGGATGTTTCTGTGGGCAGAATCAGCGTGGCGGTAGGATACGCCTGCGCGGTCTGCGTCGGGACAATTTCCGTCTGCGTCGGCGACGCGATATTTTGCGCCGTCGGCAAGGCGGGCGTTTCTAATTTTACCCGCGTACACGCCTGAGTCAAAATCAACATAGACGCGGCGAATAAAGAATTCACAACAGCAAGACGTTTTTGTTTTCCGCTCATGGGCGCTTACTCGTAGCGCAAGGCTTCTACAGGCTCGAGGCTTGCCGCGCGGCTCGCGGGATAAATTCCGAAGAACAAGCCGATGATCGCCGAGAAACTTGTCGAAAGGATGATCGCGTCTGTGCCGACGATGGGCGTGAAATCATTGCCCGTTGCGGCGGCGACCTTGCCCACCGCGAAGGCAATCAGCCAGCCGAACATGATGCCGATGATGCCGCCGATCAAACTCAGCAGCGACGATTCCGTCAGGAATTGCAGCAAAATATCTTTTTTGCGCGCGCCCAGCGCTTTGCGTAAACCGATCTCGCGCGTGCGTTCCGTGACCGAAACCAGCATAATATTCATAATGCCGATGCCGCCCACGAGCAGGGAAATTCCCGCGATGCCGCCGAGAAAAATCGTCAACACGCCCGTGATGGTTTGAAAGGTTTTTAGAAAATCTTCCTGCGAGAAAACGGTAAAGTCGTCCCGTCCAATTGGCGTGCGGTGACGCTGGCGCAAAATATTGGAGATTTCCTCCGACGCTTGCGGGACCGATTCCGCGCTGGTTGCCTGCGCGAAGATGACGTCCACCTCGTCGCGCGAGCCGCGTTTGATGAGGCGCGCCTGCGCGGTTGTGAAGGGGATGTATGCGTTTTTATCTTCGCTGCCCATCGAGCCGCCGCCTTTTGCGACAAGCACGCCAATCACGCGGAAGGGCTGCCCCTCGACGCGGATGGTTTCGCCGATCACGCCGTCGTGATGACCGAAGAGCGTATCCGCCGCCTCGGGTCCCAGCACAATCACAGACATGCGCCCAAGCACATGCTCCTGATTGATAAAATCGCCTTCGCTGAGTTCCATATTTCGCACGGGGGCATATTCAGCGGTAACGCCCGAAATGGTGGTGGTGGTCTTTTCGCCGCTGTAGGTAAGCGTGCCGTTTCCTTGAATGACAGCCGCGACAGCAGCGACCGAAGGCGCGGCAAACGGGTCGGCAATGGCGTTAGCGTCGGCAAGGGTCAACGGACGGTCGTTGTTACCGCTGCCGCCGCGCCCGCCGCCGGGTCCGGGCGGACCTTCGGTAGCGCCTTTGAACACGAACAGCAGGTTTGTGCCAATGCTGCTGATAGAGCCTGTGATGGACGCTTGCGCGCCGTTGCCGACCGCGAGCATGGCAATCACGGCGGCGACGCCAATCACAATGCCAAGCACGGTCAATCCTGAACGCATTTTGTTGCCGTTCAAACTTTCAAGGGCTTCGAGAAGGGCTTGCGTGAAACTCATATTTTCTTCCCTTCCTTATCGTAAGTTGGATCAAGTTCGCCGTCGCGCAAGCGGATCACGCGCTGGGTTTGCTCCGCGATATTCGGGTCGTGCGTGACGATGATGAGCGTTGTGCCGAGGTCTTTATTGAGATTGAGCAGCAGGTGCATAATTTCCTTGCCGACTTTTGAATCAAGATTGCCCGTCGGCTCGTCCGCCATGATGATGGCGGGATTATTGACCAGAGCGCGCGCAACCGCCACGCGCTGCTGCTGCCCGCCGGAAAGTTCATACGGGCGATGAGTCATGCGGTCGCTTAATCCCACCGCTTCAAGAGCGGCTCGCGCGCGTTCTTTTCTTCCCTCGGTCAAGCCCGCGTAACGCAGCGGCAGCTCCACATTTCCAAGCGCGGTTAAACGCGAAAGCAGGTTGAAACTCTGAAAGACGAATCCCACTTTGCGGTTGCGGACGCTTGCGAGCTGGTCGTCGTTCATAGCGCCGACCGATTCGCCGTCCAAAATATATTCGCCGGAAGTCGGTCTATCCAGACAGCCGAGCGTGTTCATCATCGTAGATTTGCCCGAGCCGGAAGGTCCCATGATGGAGACGATTTCGCCGCGCTCAATGGTAAACGAGACGCCTCGCAAAGCCTGAACGTCAAACTCGCCCATCTTATAGGTTTTTACTAAATCGCGGGCTTCGATTACCCAATCCATATTAACCTCCAAACGGACCGCCGTTCATCGAAGGCGGATTCAAAATAATTAAATCGCCTTCCTTGAGGTCTCCGCCTGCAAGCACGCTGTTTGTTCCGTCCGTAGCGCCAAGCTGCACCTTAATTGACTTGGGCTGGTTATTGACCAGCACATACACCACCCGCTCCGTATCCACCAGGCGCACCGCGCGATTGGGAAGCAGCACAACGTCTTTTTGTTCTTTGATAATGACGTTCACCGCAGAGGTCATGCCCGGCTTGACGAGTTCGTCCGCGTCCGTCAATTCGACGGTGACGGTGAAACTGACGACGCCCTGCACCGTATCGCCGGCTTGCCCCACCTGCACCACTTTGCCGTGATATTCTTTATTGATAACTGCGTCAAACGCCAACGTCGCCGATTGACCAACTACGACATTGTTAATATCCACTTCCGAGACTTGCAAGTCAACCTGCAAGTGAGAGAGGTCGTCCACGCGGAACGCGATGCTCCCCGCAGATACTTGATCGCCCGCCACAGGCGCGGACTGCGTGACCGTGCCGTCGAACGGCGCGGAAATGCGAGCCATATCCAAGGTGGATTGCGCCGCCGCGACGCGCGCTTCGGCAGCCGCAACGTCAACGGGGTCTACGCCATTCTTCAATCGTTCGGAATTTCGACGCGCGTCGTTTAATTTCGCTTCAGCCAGCGCAAGTTTTTCATCCGCGTCCGAAATATTTTCGGCGCTCGCGTAACCTTGATACGTCCGCGATTTTAGGACGCCAAACTTCCAAAACGTTTCTGTGATGGTAATTTTGCCGTTCAAGCCTTTGCGATAATCGTACGCTTTTTGATAATCCGCTTCTGCCGCGTCCAGCGTGCGCAAAGCTTGCGCGCGCGCCGTATCCGAGTTGAGCAAATCGTCCAGCGCTTTTTGCGCGCTGGCAAGGTCGGCTTCGGCAAGAATCACATTTTGACTGAGAGTATTTTTATCGAGGCTGGCAAGGACGTCGTCTTGTTTGACAAGGTCGCCCACTTTCACGCCGACTTCTTTTACCGTCCCCGTCGTTTTCCAAATCAACACGGCGCTTTTCTGCGCGCGCACGCTCCCCGTCGCGCCGATGGTAGCGATTAGATCGCCGCGCGTGATGGGCGTGGTTTCATACGTCGTTTGCTGTTTTTTGCCGCTATTGGCAATGATAACGCCTATCAGAATTACGGCAGCCACGCCGATGATGATCCACGTTCGACGCGAAAACTTTCCAAACAATTTTTTCATTTACGCTTCCTCCAGAATTTAGTCAACGCGCAGATGGGGGTTCTT
>JAQTWR010000337.1 GCA_028689195.1 Anaerolineales bacterium
TCCACGCGTCGCGGCGCAGCAAGGTATAAAAACGTAAAAAGGAAATGAAACCCGAAACGGGAACTTCATCGGGATGAGCGGAAAGCCCGTTGCGCGCCAAGCCGAGAAAGAAAGAAGAAAGCGCGGGCGACCAGCGGCGCGTCATGTCGCCGAGGGTCATGCCTTCCATCGGTTGATTCTCCGCGATGGGATCAATGCCGACCGCCATGATGAGCCCCGCCCAAACGTTGAACAGCGCGGGCAGTTCGTGAACGCCGAGGATTGCCCAAAAATACGGGCGAAAAAATAATTGCAGATAATGAAACGGCGGCGGGATGATAGTGCGGCGCATGGCGGAACCAACGGGCGCCATGCCGAGAAAATTCCCCTGACGGTAAATCCACGCTTCTTCCTGCGCGGGGACAAAGACGGGGCGCAGGTTGTGACGCGCGAGCATGGCTTGCAAGTTGCGGTACTGCGACCAGATTCCATGCGCGCCATGTTCGAGCCGAAAGTTATATTCGCCAATTTGAATCGTCTCGCCGCCGCGTAATCTTCCGCCCAAATATTTTTCGTCCGCTTCGAGGACGAGCGGTTTGAGTCCGCGCTCTGCGAGATGTAACGCCGCGCTTAAGCCCGCAACTCCGCCGCCGATGATAATGACATCATGCATGATAAAAACCTTTGCCACGGATTGCGCTGATTTGCACGGATTTTTTTAAAATTATCCGTGAGAATCTGTGCAATCCGTTTCTAAAAATCTTTGTGGTTGAAGCCAAATTACTAATCACCAATTACCAATCTCCCATTTATCCCGGAGCATAAGCGCTCAAATCCACGCCGCGAATTTTTTCGCGGAGATATTCCAGCGGGCGCGCCTGCATGAGCGACGGCTCGGCGTAGCATTGCTGAAAACACGAGACGCACGAGGTCGGCGCTTCGCCGTATTTTTCCTGCGCGATTTTCCACGCCTCGTCCCATGTGTTGACTTCGAGCAAATTCGCCGCCAGCCCGCCTTGTTCGCCGCCGGCTTTTTCCATCGGTCGGCAGGGATACGCCAGCCAACCGTCGGGCGTAATGCGCGGCGCAAGCGTCGGGAAACATTCGTAAGGCGTTTGGTCAATCAGCATTTTTAGATAAGACATACTTCCCAAAATCGGCGCGCCGCGTTTTTTGAGCGCGATGACTTTCTCGATGAACGCGCGATATTCCTGCGATGTGACCAGTTCATAGCGCGGTAAATTATTCACCGCCTGCGGGGAGAGCGAAAGCCAGATTTTATTTTCCTCGCAGAATTGAATCAGGCTGTCCATGTGCGGCAGCGTCTCAGGCGTGACGACCGCATTGAGCGATAACTGAAAGCCATGAGACTTTTGTAACTTGGCAGCCGCGCGGACGTTGTCAATGACGTTCTCGGCATAGACGTTCGGTAAACTTACTAAATTTAATGCGCTCAAATCAACAGAGTCGAGGCTGATGATGAGTCTATCGAGGTAAGTGGTAATTGGTAATGGGTAATGGGCTAACCACGGAGGCACAGAGTCACGGAGTTCTTTTTTAGGGTTTTCCTCTGTGTCTCCGTGTCTCCGTGGTTCAATGAATTTGGAAAGCAACGTACCGTTGGTAATCAAACTAATTTCACGAAACTTCAACTCGTTTTTTGCATAATCCAGCAATTCCAAAATTTGCGGATGCATGAGCGGCTCGCCGCCGGTGATCCACAGCCGCGAGAAGCCAGAGCGGATAACGCGCAGGATTTTCTTCGCGCCTTCCATCGAAGGATTTTGCGTCACCTGATGATTGCGGCGCGAGCCGAAGTCCTCGCAATACGCGCAGTTGAGATTGCACTGCATGGTGACGTAATACACCGCCACCTGCGGAGTCAGGTCAAGGTTGCCGGCGGTCAGTTTGAGGAGGTTGGGGAGATAGGGGGACATTTCAACTTTTGTGCAGGTTATTTGTATTCAGCAGGAAATACTCTTCAAATAAAGCGTCAAACTCAAAAGCGATTTTAATATTTTCAATTTCGCATGGCTTGAAAAAACGCATTTCCTGTCCCTCGCCGAGCGTCAAAGATTCAAGCGGAACGTCAATTTTTCCTAAATAAACGTGTTGGTCGACAATTGCAAACGGATGCCGCCTGTCATATCTTTTCCATAAGGATATTTCAAGGTCAATGCCAATTTCTTCGAGCAGTTCGCGGTGAGCGGCGGCGTCAGGCGTTTCGCCTTCCTCTACTTTACCGCCAGCCAAACTCCAATGATTAGGAAAAGAAATCGTCGGCTTGTCGTCGCGCAAAAGCATGAGAAATTCGCCTTGAGGATTTTCAATAATGACAGCCACAGCAGGAACGCGAATCATAGGAGCGGGTTTTTTGGGAGGAGGGCGGGGTTATAGGGAAAAAGAGTATCGAGAAAATTTCTGCGATGATTATACAGCATTGCTTTGCGCGCCCAATAAATCGCGTTTAACCATTTGGTCAAATGGTTGTAGAATCTTCCGCGTTGCTCGCTGTGGTATTCCTTTGGTATCAAACCACGCAGGGAAATTACTAGCCGCGCAACAAAAATTGACGATTATCCCAACACAAAATTATCAATCAACCGCGTTTTGCCGAGCATGACCGCCATTGAGAGCAGCGTTTTGCCCTGAATGACATCTAACTCTTCGAGCGAGTCATAATCGGCGCAGGAAACGTATTGAACTTGCGCGCGCGGCTCGCTTGCCAGAATTTCCCTCATCTTGATTCTCAACTTCTCCGCGTTGCGTTCGCCGCCTTCGTATAAATCCTTTGCGGCGCTCAATGCGCGGAAGAGGATTGTCGCGGCGGCGCGTTCTTCGCCCGTCAGGTATTTATTGCGGCTCGACATTGCCAGCCCGTCGGTTTCGCGCACGGTTGGGCAGACAATGATTTCGATGGGGAAGTTCAGGTCGCGGGTCATTTGGCGGATGACGGCTGCCTGCTGCGCGTCCTTTTGCCCGAAATAGGCGCGCTGCGGCTGCACCGCGTTGAATAACTTCGCCACGATGGTGGTCACGCCCTTGAAGTGGGTCGGGCGCATCGCGCCTTCGAGCGGACGCGTTATCGCGTCTACTTCCACCCAGGTTTGGAATCCCTTCGGGTACATGATTTCATTCGTGGGAGTCCAAACCGCGTCTGCTTCCAGCGCGGAGATGAGATTCAGGTCGCGTTCCAAATCGCGCGGGTATTTGGATAAATCCTCGTTCGCGCCGAATTGAGTCGGATTGACGAAGATGCTGACGATGACGTGATTGCATTCCGCTTTGGCGCGACGGATGAGCGTCAGGTGTCCTTCGTGGAGGAAGCCCATGGTGGGGACGAAGCCTACCGCGCCTTGCATGGAAAGCCGCGCGGCTCTTAAATCAGGGAGGGAGGTTATGATTTTCATGTCACATTCCGCTTAATTTGACTAGACAAGCATCTGATTTTTTACTTGACAGCCTAGAAATTTTGTTCTACACTTTATTTACCATCAATCAAAAAGGAGAAAAACTGGCTTACTCGCATACGAATTCAAAAGGAACTACCTACTACCTGCACACCAATGGCAAGATGTTCTTCTTCTCAAGGGAAGTCAAAGAAGGCGCGTTAGACG
>JAQTWR010000338.1 GCA_028689195.1 Anaerolineales bacterium
CGCTGCCGTCCCCGCCGACGGCGATGAGCATATCGAATTCGCCTTTCTTCCCGCGCTTGCGAAGTCCCTCGTCGTACAGGGAACCGCAGGGCGCGTCTATTCCTTTTGCTTTAAGGTAAGCGCTCATTGCTTCCGCTTCCGCAAAGGCTGCGGGCATTTTGGGGTATGCCGTGACGACAGGGCGGTTGGGAATGAAAGGGTTGGGCATGGGACGATTATAAATGAAAGGATGAATTATGAAGGATGAAAGATGAATCAGTGGGACGTGGTGACTGGGGCGGGTTTCCTTATCTACCTGTCTACCTTTACAACTTTTGATCGCACACTTCTCTAAATCCGCATTTGACGCAGCGCGCGGGACTTTCATGCGAGCGCGGAATTTTTCTGTTGTGCTCGTCGCGTTTCATTTCGACGAGTAAGTCAATTAGGGATTGTTCCAATTCGCGGGTGTAGTCAATGGCGAAGTCGCGGTTCTCGTAGTGGATGATCCCGTGCGATGGGCGTCTGTTGTATGTTTTTTCCACCAATAGACAATACGCGGCGAGTTGATAGATATGCGAGTCGTAGGGCGTTTCGGGCGCGCTGCCCGATTTGACTTCGACGGGAATGATTTGGTCGCCTTGTTCGATTAGATAATCGGGCTTGCCGGTTAATTCCAGCGCGGCGTAGAAAAGCGGCTGCTCCACTTTGCCCCATCCGCGCGTGTCAGAGTAGATGATTCGTCCGCCGGGCAGACCGGCTTCTTTCTGCTGCGTTGCAGATTTACGGAAGAAAAAAAACGCGAAGATGATGAGAAAGAGGGCGATGTAGAGCATGGGAAGAAAAGGATGAATTATGAAGGATGAGGGATGAAAAAAATCAAGTCATTTTTTCCGCGATGCGGATGATTTTGGCGAGGCGGGTGTAGGCTGCGCCAGAGAGATCATCGTTGCGCTTTTTGAGCGTTTTGATGAATGCCGCGCAGTTGCTTTCGTTGACGGCGGGCAAAGTCCGCTCGGCGTATTCGGGCGCGTCGCTGGGACGACATGCCGATAGTTGCTTAAGCAGATCGGGGAAAAGCGCTTTGTTGTATTCTTCATTCGCAGACGCGGCGCGCGCCAAGGTCGAAATAAATTTTTCAACTACGTTGTCGTTGCCCGTCTCTCGGGCTTTTTTGATCGCATCCAAATTCTTGAAGATGAAATCCGCGTCCGCTTTGGCGATCTCTGCGAGGGCGGTCATTGCGCCGGCAACGGTGTCGTGATGTTTGCTTTTCAATAACTTTATAAAATCCGACGCGTACGGCATGACTAACATCGGGTCAATTTTGGCGATTTCGTACATGACGTGGACGCAATCCGCGTGGATGTTTTTGCTTTCGTTCCACATGTTTGTCGCAATTTCGCGGATGCCCGCCTTGTCTTCGCGCGATGCAAGGTCGCGCGCGAGATCGAGGTTGGGGGTTCTGTCGCGGCGGGTTTGCAAATAAGCGAGACGATTTAATAATGCGGACATGTTCACCTTTTGGAGAATCAAATTTGAGCGGTGCAGTAAGCGACGAGTAGAAGAATCGCGGCGAGTAACAAAATCATACCGAGCGCGCGGAGCAAAAGCGCGGAGAGGGTTTTGCGTCCATGCTGGCGATGCAGTTCAGTCCCCGCGGCGAGTTCGATCTTGTTCGCGGATTCGAATCCGTCCCTGCGATATTTCCATGCGCGGCGGCAGTATAAATAATTTCCAATATCAGATGCGCGGATGATTGCCATGCGCGAAGTATAGCACAAATATTCTAGGTAAAAAAAACATGTTGCGGACTATTTGTTGTAAAATCAATTTATCCGTCCCTACGGAGTAACCCATGAAAAAAATTCTTCTACCCATTCTTGCATTTATTCTTTTCGCATGTTCGCCGAATGCTCCCGCGCTGCAAGTGACAGTCATCCCCAAGATGACCGTCACTTTGCCTGTGACTCAAACATCCACGCCGACCTCGACAGTTGTTCCAACCTCCGTCCCCGACACCGCCACGCCAACTATAGAAATTCCTGCTTATGTGGAAAACGTAAAAATAGTAAGTAATCCCTTGGAATTTAGGAGAGCACCCGTGATTAAGACTGAGGATTTCCCCGCGCTTGCCCAGGTGCTTATGAAAAGATTTTTGGCAGGTGATCTGGGTGAGTTCCCAGAGAATTCTCATTATGTACCGTTTTATTTTTCTACGAGCGGATTTAATTATCATGGTATTACAAAAGTACTTAATCCAATAGTGGGTAACCCAAATGATTTGTATGGAATGGATAAGAGATGGTATTTCCTTGATTCTATATACAAAGAAGAGGGTACAGGTAGGATGATAAGTCATTACTTTGTTCAACAAAAAGATGGGACTCCAGGGCAATTTTTTGCTAATTTTGGTCCAAATCCTTTAAGTAATATTAGTAATAAAGTTTTAACTAAGTGGGCGCTGGGAGGAGACGATATCTGGGCGATGCCTGTTGATTTTGCTACAATGGAGGGGTGTTTGGAGTTTGTTCCTGGTGATCAGGATTATTGTAATGACAGACTTACAAATAGAGAAAAGGACTTAGAAGTTTATAAAGCATGGGCTGCGACTGGAATGGTTCCGCTAGAAATAAGTTCGGGCAGAATGAAGGTTGTGATGCAAGGACAGCACGTAAAAAAACCATTGGGTAATTAACTTTGCTTTAGGTAGGGTTTTTGTGTATAGTTTAGGTGATGATAATAAAAAGTGTGCTGGAATATTTTTTGTGTGTAGGGGCGGCTACGACTTGCGATCCGCGCCTGCTAGAAAAAAATTCTGTGAATATTTTAATAAAAACGATTTTTTTCTTTACGCTGTATTCGTCCTATGGTATTATCGCGCAACAATTCAATAGCCCCAATACGGCGCTCTTATCCAGAGAGGCGGAGGGAACGGCCCTGCGATGCCTCGACAACCGGTGGTTAGTCAGTTAGTTGGATAGTCTGCTAGAGTTCTAGTCTGTTTGTCAAGACTAGGCGGCTAGAAGACCGGAAAACTAGCAACCTAATTGAACGGTGCCAAATCCGACAGAAAGTTTTCTGGGAGATGAGAGGGTACACTTGTAATTCGATTGCCCTTTCAGCGTGTTTGAAGGGCAATTTTATTTCTTAAGGAGAAACAACAATGAGTAATACTTTTATGTCTTCGCCGAGTTTGATGTTCACGTCCGAATCGGTCACCGAAGGTCATCCAGATAAAATCTGCGATCAGGTTTCGGATGCGGTCTTGGATGCGTGTCTTGAGCAAGACCCCATGTCGCGCGTCGCGTGCGAAACAGCCGTCAAGACGGGTTTCGTCGCGCTGCTGGGAGAAATCACCACGAACGCTTACGTCAACTTCGACGAACTCGTCCGCAAGGTGGTGAACGAGATCGGTTACGACAGCAGCGATAAAGGCTTTGATGGAAATACCTGCGCGGTGCTTTCGGCAGTCGCCAGCCAAAGCGCGGATATTGCGCTCGGCGTGAATCACGCGATGGAAGACAAAAGCGGCGAAATGAAAGACGCCAACATCGAGCATGTCGGCGCGGGCGATCAGGGCATGATGTTCGGCTTTGCCTGCAACGAAACGCCC
>JAQTWR010000339.1:0-3005 GCA_028689195.1 Anaerolineales bacterium
GTTGGACAAACGGGCAAAGTCGTCGCGCCCGATTTGTACATCTCCTGCGGTATCTCCGGCGCGATTCAACATCTCGTTGGTATGAGAAACGCGAAAGTCATCGTCGCCATCAACAAAGACCCCGACGCGCCCATCTTTAGTCAATCGCGCTATGGCGTGGTAGGCGACTTGTTTGCAATCGTCCCCGCGTTGACTGAGGCGTTGAAGAAGAAACTTGGTAAATAGTAAGCAGTAATTGAAAAGACCTTCGAGTTGAAATTCTCGAAGGTCTTTTTTTTTCGTGAGAGAATCTTATTTCGGATTCGGATATACCGTTTCGGTACCCGGATTTTCCGTCCCGTCAATCGAGCGCGTACCGTATAACTCGCCGTTGACCGTTACCGTGTAAAGCCCCGCGCCGCTGACATTTTCAATGGGACCCGAAAGACTCTTCCATGCGACGGTTAGTTGGTTTCCATTCAATATGCCAACGCCTTCATGCACGCCGCCTGTCACCAGCCACTGCATTTTATATTCGTTGGGCTTTTCGCCCGCCGTTATGGTCAACCTGCCGCCGTATTCTTCGCCAAGCGGATCGAATCCATTAACGGCGTACTCGCCAATGATATTGGGGACTTTGTCGGCGGGAGCATCCGCGCCAAGTTTGGCGGGCGTGCGCGTGGAACATGCCGCGAGAGAAACGCCCAACAGTAAAGCCGCAATAAAAAGTTTTTTCATTTTTCCTCGTTTTATTTCATGGTCATTAAGAACGCAATCAAATCGTCAATTTGGTCTGCGCTGAGAATTTCGCCCAGATTTTGAACCATCTGCCCCTTTGGAAAGCCGGGAACGACATACGCATTTGGCTCAAGAATGGATTGGCGCAAATATTCCTCCGCGCTCAACCCGGGAATGCGCGTTGCGGCGCGGGTGGCGACGCCGTAAAAAGACGGACCCACGATGACTTCGTCTTTTACAAGCGAATGGCAGATGCGGCAGCCCGCGTTTGTGCTGCCCGATGATTCGTAATACAAACTCTCGCCCGCGATTGGATCGGCTTCGAGATGTTGGTCTTTGAAACTGAGATTTAGATTCTGACGCGGTTCGAGCGCGATGGTCTTATCGAAAATGGTCTGCGCGATGGATTTATCCGCGCGGTCATACATGACAAGTTGGATGTGATGTTTGCTCGCGCTTACTCGCGCCTGCTCAAAGATGAGCGCGACGCGGGTCAGCCCTTCGCCTTCCATCAGATAGGTTTGGTCGAGAATCGTTTCGCCGTCCACGATGAGGGTCAGGCGGGTCGGTTGATCCAGAGCGGGTTCGGGGGGGATTGACTGCGCGACGTCAACGAGCGGATATCCGCTTCGGTGGGCGAGATTAATCGTGACGAGTGATTCGTCTGCGGCAAAGAAATTCGCGGGGAAATCGCTAAAGTAAATTTGCGCCGCGACGGCGGCAAACATCAACGCGAGCAGGGGAAGAATAGAGCGCAGGTGCTTTTTCGACGGCGCGAAATGATACGCGGTCGCTTCGGTTTGATTCGCGTCGCGTTTGAATTGCGTCGGCGCGACCCAATTTGTTTTTACCAGCGGCATAAACGCGGGTTTGAGTTTTGGCAGGCGCGCGCCGCTCAATCTTTCCTGCATCCACAGGTTGCCTTCGCGGTTGGCGCAGTCTTCGGGCGGGCAGCCGATAAATTGAACTTCGCTCGCGCCCGCTTCGAGGACTTGCGCGGCGAGGTTTGGATTTGCCATCGCGATACAAGTGAGCGGAACGATCAGCGCGTTTTCATCGAGCGCGCTTGCGTTCATCAAAGCGTGGCGTTCGCAAGTGAAGATGACTTTCTTATTTTTGTTTTCGGCAACCGCCGCAAGCGTGTCGCGCCACAATGGTTCGAGCGGAGGTTCGCCAAACGAGAGCGCGTTGTCGGGGCAACTGCCGATACATACGCCGCATGAAACGCATAAATTTGAATCAATTTCGGCTTGGAATTTTGGACGCGCCCCATCGGTGCGCGGAATCATTTTTATCGCGAGGTAGGGGCAGTCGCGTTCGCACAGCGTGCAGCCGTCGCAGTGATTGAGGTCAACTTTGACGGGTTGTATTTTTTTGTCGCGCGGCATGAGCCAGGGGAGAACTGCGGCAAGCGCGGTTATCGTCAGCGACAAAGCCCAGAATAGGGTTTTATTTTTTAAGATAACGGGTAAATAGGATAGGTAGAACAAGTCAACGGTTGTCTGCCCGGGAAGTTGCGTTGGGTTGGCGGGAGGCAACATGCCAATGGGGAAAACGATGGCGGCAAGCAACAACACCGCGAACGAGATCGCCATCCAATATTTTGGCGGAAACCACTTTGCGCGGCTCATGCGTTGCAGATGCCACCAGAGGAAAAGCCCCACAATGGCAGATACGCCCAGATGGATAACCAGCAGGATGAGCATGAACTCCCACCCGGAATCCGCGGCGTGCCCGACCACGAAGTTGACCAGAAACGCCGAGCCTGTCCGCGTCCCGGAGATGAGATCAAACAAAGTCTGGTTGAGGATTTGCGCGCGGCTATCCCAAATGAGCCAGTATCCCGTAACGCCGACGCCCCAAACAAGAACAGCCATGCCCACGCCCGTAACCCATGCCAACCAGCGCGGTCCGCGGAAGCGGTCTTGGAAGAAGGTGCGCCATCCGTGCAGCAGGGCGAAGATCACGGCGGCGTCGGAGGCGTAGCGGTGAAGCGCGCGGATAATGCGCCCGACGAGATTCGCTTCGATGTTTGTTACGGCTCTATATGAAAGCGTAAAGCCGAACGGGTAGAACATGGTAAGGTAAAGCCCCGTAAACAGAATTACGAATAAAAGAAAAATCGTGATCGTGCCTGTGTGATAAAGCGGATTAAATCGCGGGTCGTTGATCAGCCAATTGAGGGGCTGTTCAAATCGCAGCGAGATGTTTTCAAAGAAAGTTAATACGCGCCGCGCAAAGGGATGGATGCGCGCGTTCCAATTTACGCTTGGGTTGCGTTTGTCCAG
>JAQTWR010000339.1:3015-3581 GCA_028689195.1 Anaerolineales bacterium
GAGGATTTTTTCATGTCCATCACGGTGAAATCAAATTTGATCCGCGATTTTATTACTATTGAATAAAATTTTCTGTCGGGATGAAAGCGCGAATTTTGTTATTACGCAAGGATTGCGTATTGCGCCCAAATTTTCGGACGCAATACGCAATCTGTTTTGTGCTGCTTTTATGCTACCAGGGTTTGAAGCCGGGAGAGGTGAGGGCGATGTTACGGATCTGCTCAAAGAGTTGCGGTCCGTATGCGATGACGACCAAAGCAACTGCGCCATAAACCCAGGGCGCCCAGCGGTCGAGCCAGACGGGGGTCAGCGCAGGGTCTTGGATGGATTCTGCAATGGGAACTTCGATTTCCTCGGTGGCAGCCTGTTTGCCGAAAGCGGTTGCAATCATCACGGTCAGGTACATAAATCCGCTGACGAATAAGATTGTGCCGCCAAGACCAACCTGGAAGAGTCTGCTGTTCCATTCGGGGGGAACATACGGAGCGGAGCCAAGCGGAGTGCGGCGCGGCGCGCCCAACAATCCAAGAACATGCATGGAGTTGGAGAAGAAAATCATGCCGATG
>JAQTWR010000020.1 GCA_028689195.1 Anaerolineales bacterium
CTCATTTCCGTAACCCAATTCTCGCCTGAACCGACCACCGCCTGCGCCAATCCCTTTTTGGATTCGATCATGTCATCAATCATTTCTTCCAATGTTCCCGTCGTGACAAATTTATGCACCTGCACGTTGCGCTTCTGTCCAATGCGAAAAGCGCGGTCGGTGGCTTGATTTTCCACGGCAGGATTCCACCAGCGGTCAAAATGAAAAACATGATTGGCGCGAGTCAGATTCAAGCCCGTGCCGCCCGCTTTCAGGGACAGGATAAAAATCGGCGGCGCATAATCGTCCTCTTGAAAACGATTCACCATTTGGTCGCGCATCTTCGCGGACGTACCGCCATGCAAAAATTGAGTCGCCGCGCCAAACGCCTTCGGTAAATATTCTGCCAGCATTTCGCCCATCTCCGCGAACTGCGTAAAAATTAAAGCGCGGTCTTTCTCTGCCAAAACTTCTTCGAGCAACTCGCCAAGACGTTCCAATTTTCCGCTGCGATTATCGAGCGAAACATCCGCCCCCGACTTTTGGTGAAGATACTGCACAGGATGATTGCAAATTTGCTTCAACTGCATCATCATGCTCAACACCAGTCCGCGCCGTTTGATCCCATCCTCTTCTTCGATTTTTTTCATTGCGTCTTGAACAACCGCCTCATAAAGCGTGGCTTGTTCTTCGGTCAACGCGCAATAAACTTTGGTCTCCACTTTGTCGGGCAAATCCGAAATCACGCGCGGGTCGGTTTTCACGCGCCGCAAAATAAACGGCGTGGTCAATTGCTTCAATTGCTTGATGGCTTCTTCATCGTGGTAACGTTCAATCGGCAGCGCAAAATTTTCGCGGAATGCTTTGCGCGCGCCCAAATATCCGGGGTTCAAAAAGTGCATAATTGACCACAACTCGGAGAGACGATTTTCCACGGGCGTGCCTGTCAGCGCAATGCGAAACTCCGCGCCAATTTTGCGGATGGCTTGCGTCTGTTTCGCTTCGGGATTTTTGATGTTCTGCGCCTCGTCCAAAATCACCGCCAGCCATTTCATGCTCTGAAAAGATTCCGCGTCCAGCCGCGCGACAGGGTAACTGGTCAGCACCACATCTTGACCTTTGACCGCATCGCGCATATCTTCGCCCTTCAAGCGAGTCGCGCCGCGATGTATATAGGTCTTCAAGTCAGGAGCGAACTTCGCAATCTCGCGATCCCAATTCGTCACCACCGAAGTCGGCGCAATCAACAACACAGGCGCGGATAATTTTTTCTTCGTTCCTTTTTCGTTCAACAAAAGTGAAATGGTTTGAATCGTTTTGCCGAGGCCCATGTCATCGGCGAGACACGCGCCCACGCCCCACTTGCGGAGAAATGCCAGCCACGAGTATCCATATAGTTGATAGGGGCGCAGTTGCGCCTCCAAACCTTTGGGCTGTGGCAATTGCTCGAGTTTGTCGGCTTGCTCGAACTTTTTCAGCCAATCAGACAACCACTTATCTGATTCAATTCCATCAATCGGTAAACCGCCCGCGCTGGATTCTCCGCCCAAGCCGATCTTCATCGCGTCGAGCAAACTCATCTCACCTTCAAATTGACTCTTCTCCCAGAATTTAATCGCGGCTTCGATTTGCTCCGCGTCGAGCGTGACCCACTGCCCGCGAATCTGCACCAGCGGCGATTTCAACTTTGCCAACGCCCTGAACTCGGATTCGGTCAACTCCGTCTCGCCCAGCGATAACTTCCATTGATATTTCACCAGCCGCTCAAAGGACATATGTCCCTTGACCGAGTCTTTGCCCTGCGATTTCATCTTGACCTTGACGCCCAGCCGCGCGCCCTTCTTATTCCACCACGGCGGGACAAGAATGCCAAAGCCCGCGCCTTCGAGTAATGGCGCAGTCTCGCGCAGAAAAGTATACGCGCCGCTGGTGTCTATGCTTAATTCGATGGGACGTTTACCTTTCAGGCTTTCGGTCACGGGCGGAAACAACCGCGCGGCATAGCCTAAGCCCGCCAGTAGTTTTTCCTGCGGTTGTTCAAAGCGATGACCGAGATGAGTCAATGCGCCTTTGGCTTTCTTCCACACCTCATCGGCGGGGATTAATAAACTTGGGTCATCCTTCGCTTGAATCAAATAATGCAATTGCCAGAATTGATTCTGCAACGCGGGCGCTTCCAATCGAAACGCAATACGGAACGCGGCATCGCCCGCGACGTGCAGGTTGCGCATCCATGCCTTGTGACTCGCCGCAAGATTCTGCGCCTGCGCAGATGATAGATTGATTACTGCATTTTCGCTGAACAAGGCTTTGAGCCAACTCACAGCGGATGAATCTTCGTACAACTTTGGCGCTGCGGATTTTCCCCACGTGCGCGCCAATGCATCACAAAACGTATCGAGGAAACTTGTCAGCAGTTTTTTGGGAGAAACATCATCGAGGTCGGCGCGGCAAATCGCGGGCATGGCGTCTTCGAGTTGTTTGATTCGCGCCGCGTCTTTGGGAGAATCCAATACGGGCAACCAACGCGCGTAATAATTTTTGTCTTCATTCACAATCGTAGGAACAAGTTTGTGCGCGGCGAGAGTCTCTAATGCCAGGGCGCTGACCATGTTCCAGAAACGGGTATCTGCTCCGAGGGAGAAAGAATGCGCGGCGTCCGCAGAAAGATCTAGCAACGCGGAAAGCGCGTCCAGCGGGCGCAGCCAAATCCCGTTGACGAGAAATGGCGCGAGTTTCGGTTTTTTGGAATCCACATCCCAGTTATGAATCAACTGCGGCGAGGGTAGCGGAATCCCTTTAACGGCGGGTAGGCGCAGCGTGACAGTTTTGGACGCGCCTTCGATGTTGAGCAAATGTCTGAGCGTGACTGCGTCCGCGCAAAACGGGTGCAGGCGCGATTTTTCTTTTTTCGCGGCGCGCGCACTTTTGGGCGCAGGAAGGTCGGATGTCTCCATCCAAAATAAAATGCCGCCTGTTTCGTCAGGCTTTTGCGGAGGGTGGTAATGAGAGTGAAGGATGTTCATGGCTGTTGATTAGATTTCATCCAGATCGTCGTCATCCGCGTCGCCAAGAATGTCGGCGGCGTTGAACGGTGGCTGATTTGGGTCATAGCATTTGGGTGTGGATGGCGGCGGAATGTTGCGCGTCCAGCGGTGACGATTTTTCATATCCGCGATCATCTCTTGATGAAGTTCATCATCTTCTCCCCAATGTTCGAGTCGCTGGATGTTCTTCTTCACCCAGTCGGCAGGCTCGCCAGGTTGACCGGCATCGAGGAAACTCCAACCCATGATAAGAGATGAATTTTGTTCCGGCATGGAAACAGCAAACAGATTCGCCAAGCGTTGGTCAATGCTGGGACGGTAGGGCGCAATCCGCTCTTTTTGATTTTCGGTGCGGACGCGGAGAATTTCGTCTTTCGTTTTTGGCGCGGACGGGTCAATGTGTTCCATCATGCGGTCGTAGCGTGAGCCGTTGCCTGCAGGCGGAATCCATGGAATGTGATGGGCGTTATCCCGCCACCAGATGACTTCCGCAAGCAAACGACGCGCCTTGTCGTCATTAAAGCGTGAGCAGAGTTCGCCTAACGCCTCCGCCGCGTCGGCAAAGAAGCCGAGGTCGGCATACTGCCAACCGATCCAATGCAAGGTCTCGCGCGGATATTTGGCTTTGTGAAGCGCATCGGCAAAGATAGACCATGCATAATCCGTACATTCTTCATCGCCGAGGCAATACGCGCCAAGCAATTCCATTTTTCCGTCTGCGAGAATCTTACGCACGTCTTCCGGTCCGCCGCGTTCCATCATTGCTTCATACTTGCCATCCCAACGACTCATGAAGCGAAACGACAACGCCAACCTGCGCCGCTGCTGCCACGGACGGTCATCCCATTCGTCAATGTGCTGTTGAACGGCAACGCGATTATCGTAGATACACCACTCGTCGCAAAAGAGTTCGTATACAAGTTCGCTTGCTTCCTGACAATCGGGGAACAACGCCAACATATCGAAACACAGCGCAGCCGCGTCGGCTTGTCCGCAATACCATTGCCCCTCCTCGCGGGCGCGGGCTAATGTTTGATGAAGGTAATCGGGGTAGGTGGGCATGAATGCTTCTCGTTCTTGAGGTTGCAACGCCCAATTATACTTGTAGGTAATTCAATGGGAGAGCATGGAAAAATACTGGTGTAAATATAAAGTCGCCTTATTTACATTTATTGACAAAAGTGCAAATAAGACCTTGCGTGAGTTCTCCAGAAGCGCCGCAACCAAATCTACCGCGCCGATGAAATCTTTGGCGCGCTGGATAGCCGTCAGGGCTAATCCGTTCAAACGCACATTATCGAGACTAGACGTATTCACTCCAACGTCTTATGCTGATCCAACGAACACTTCTCTGACGTGCAAGTCCACCCGTGCGGATTGATCGTTTACGGGAATGCTTTAAACGAAAACACCCCTATATGTGGGGGTGTTCGTTCGTTTCTCGATGGCTTATTCTCTATGTGGTGGGTACAAAGTTTTGTGGCCGAAATTTATACCCGTATACGATCAACCCGCGCTCGTCTCCGTCGTTGCGCATTTTGCGCGTGACCATTTCGACGGGCATCCCGATTTCGACCGCGCTGTTGTCCACGTCGGTTAGTTGTGCCGTGAGCATGGGACCTTCATCCAGTTTCACGATGGCAACCGTGTAAGGCGCGTTCGCCTCGTAACCTGCGGGAGCTTCGTAAACGGTGGTGTAGGAGTACACCTCGCCCTTGCCGCTGAATGCATATTGTTCTTTCGCTTCATCGCCGCAGTTGGGACAAACGTCGCGCGGGGGGAAGATTTTGTGGTCGCAATGCGGGCAGACTTCGCCCACCAATCCGTATCGTTGTTTCTTAAGTCGCCAATGTCTTGGAATTTCCATTTGATTTGTTCCTTTCTATGCGCTTGATTCTATCCCGCGCGGCTATCAAAGCCTATCAGGATTTGTCTAATCTGGTTGCGTCAATTCATTGAGTATAATTTCCCCATGCCATCCAAACGATTGAAATATCTTATATCTGTTCTTGCAAGCGCTGCAATTGTTCTCGGCGTTTCTCACCATCTCTTTAATTTTTGGGGACTGGAAATTTCCAAAGAGGGGGTAATTCTTTTAATCGCCGTTCCCGCGCTGACTTTTTTGACTCGTTTATTGATTAACCGCATTTGGGAAGTCGCCGCCACGATAGAAAAAAAACGCTGGCTGCTCTTTCTGTTTCCCGCCGTAATTGCCGCATTGATATTAACATGGCGTTTCTACGCGCCGCCTTCCACTTGGCACACGCTGGAGATCGTTCCCGCGCCGAGCCATTCTGGGGGACAAATCGAACTCTATGAAATCAAAATTCCGCGCGGACGGGCGGTCAAATTTTCAAAGTTAAGCGGATTGGACGGGTGGACGCTCGAAGGCGATACGCTTAAATCTGTAGGCGCAAATCCGAGTTCCATATCCTATTCTTTTTTCAGCCCAATCGGAGAATCCGCCAGCCTGCTTTTTCTGCGCTCGCCGAACAGCCGCGACGTGACGATGATTCTTGACGGTAAAAAAATAAACGTGGAATTGAATCAACCTGACGCGGGGCTAACGTCCGCGCAGATGAAGACTTCCTACAAATTAGGAATCCCCGATAGCGCCATTCTTTTCGTCGTGGCGGCAATAGATTTTTTGGCGTTCTTCTTTTTTATCCTGCTCATTTGGCTCGTTCAAGAAATCGCGCAAACGATTCAAAATACCGAAGACGAAAAATTTTTTCCGCACCGCGTAAATCTTATCGCTCTTCTCGCGCTCGCGCTGTTTTTGCATACTATAAATTTTCTCGCCGCCCCGTTGATCGTTGCATCAGACAGCCCCAGCTATTTGCAGGGCTCCGTTCATTGGATGCAAGTTCACAATCTCGACGGCGTAACCGCCGCGCGCGGTCCCGGCACGACGTTTTTATTTATCCCCGCTTTTTTACTGTTTGGCAGAAATCCCTGGGGCGTTAAGTCGATTTTGCATTCGCTCGCGGTTGCGTCAGTCCTCGTCGGTTATGGGCTGGGATGGCGACTCTTCAAGCGGCGTTCCTTCGCGTTTTTCGCGGGCTTGATTATTGTCCTCATGCCCGAAATGTATCTTTATTTAAATGTGGTCCTGTCCGACGTCCCGAATATTTTCTTCGGGCTGCTCTTTTGTTTGCTGCTGCTCTCCGCGCTCGAAACGCCTTCATGGAAAAATGTTATCGCCTGTATGTTGACCGCTTCTTTTGCGGCGTTGACCCGCCCCGAAAACGTCCTGCTCCTTGCGATTGCGGCTGGCTTCCTTTTCGTCAAAATTATTTTGGATAAGACCGATATTCTCAAACGCTTTGCGATTCTCGGCGCGGCGCTCATCCTTGCGATAATTCCGCTGCTTGGCTGGTCGGCGCATAATAAACGGGTATACGGATTTTTTGGCTTGAGCAACTACGCCGATGAAGTATTGTACGATGGCTGGATATACTTCGGCGAGGCGAGCGGCTTTCATATCACCGACCCGGATTCTCCCGCCGTTCAATCTATCGCAGAAGTCATCCGCGTCTACGGGATGCCCGCCGAAACCATCGCCGCGCCGACAGGCTGGGAACTTTATCCGCTTTTGCTCAAATATGGATATAACGAGAGCCAAGCCATAAAATTGTTGGGCGACGCGGCGAAAGATTCTATCCGCAAAAATCCAGGTCTTTCCGCGCAGATTTACCTTGTCAAATTGAAAAAAAGTTTTGTTCCCGAAACCATAATGACCATCACCTTTGCCCTTCCCGAAGAAGCGGCGAACGCCCAGCCCAAAAAGGGGATATTTTTTGATGCGGAAGAAAACCGCTTCCCTCTGTTGGTCGCGTGGCAGCGTCAAGTCTATGATTCATTGTGGACGTTCGATCAATATTTTTATTATCCCCTTATTTTGTTTTGTCTGGGCGTTTTATTCCTTGCCGTTTATCAAAAAAACTTTTTTGTCTGGGCGCCCGTCGTTATCGTCACCGCCAGCCGCCTATTTATTCCCATCACCATCGGATTGGGAAACTGGCGTTACGTCGTTTCGGGCGTCCCGTTTTTGTTGATTTTCTCGCTGCTTGCGATTCAATCCATGCGCGGATTTTTGTCCTACATCTTCAATCCAAAGACTGGATGATGTGACTCAGCGCGGTGGAAGCCGGACCGCCAAGCGATTGCGCCAACGCAATTTTTGCCCCCGCGATTTGATTCGCGCCCGCCTCGCTCCTCAATTGACTCGCCGCTTCCACAACTTGATACACGCCCGCCGCGCCGCCGGCGAATCCGCGCGCTTTCATGCCGCCCATCGTCGCGCAGGGAATTCTTCCTTTTAATCCAATATCGCCGTTTGCGGCAAGTTCCCATCCTTTGCCTTTAATCGCAAAACCAATCGCTTCGAGTTGCAGCGCGGCGTAAATGCTGAATACGTCGTGATATTCGAATAAGTCAATTTGGTCTAATATCACTCCCGCCTGTTTCATCGCTTTGCCCGCGGAAATTTGCGCGGCGTCGAAGTACAGTAAATCTTTGCGGTCATGCAGCGCCAGCGTATCGGACGACGCGGCGGAGCCTGCAATCTTCACGAGCGGATTCTTGTAATCGCGCGGGAGTAAATCTCGGCGGGTGAGAAGAAGCGCGGCTGCGCCGTCCGCGTTGGGGGCGATGTCGAACATATTCAACGGGTCGCTGACCATTTCGGCTTTTGCGTAAATTTCGGGTTTGATCGCTTTGCGAAACATCGCGTTTTTATTCGCTGCGCCGTTCGCGTGCGCCGTGAGCGCAAATCCCGCGAAGCCGTTGCTGGGGACATTATTTTCGTGCATGTAGCGCTTCATCAACAGCGCGGCTTGCGATGCGGGCGTCATGCCCTGCACGGCTTCAAAATCAGAATCGGACGCGGTGGCTAATGCCTCGTCCACTTCTGCGCCGACCTTGTCGGTGAATTTCTCCACGCCGACGACGAGCGCCGCGTCTACCATTCCGCTTTTGACGGCGAGATAAGCCTGCCGAAGCGCCGCGCCGCCCGATGCCCCCGCCGCCTCGACGGTGACGGCTTCGATACCGGTCAGTCCCGCATAGTCTGCGATGAGCGCGCCAAGATGCGCCTGATTGGAAAGATTCGGCGCAAGCATATTGCCGACGAAGAGCGCTTGTGGTTTGAGTCCGCCCGCGTCTTTGAGCGCGTCTTGAATCGCGTCGAGAGCAAGGTCGCGCAAACCAATCTCCCAATGTTCGCCGACTTCTGTTTGCCCAATTCCTGCAATGATTACTTCTGTCATGTTGTGTCCTTGTTCGTCATTGCGAGGGCGCTGTTCTTGCGAAGCAGCCCGACGAAGCAATGACGGAATTGTTTACTTCATCGCCAGCTTGCCGCGGAAACGAACATACGTCGCATAGTCAATCTCGCTGCGGCGCGCGATGTATTCGCGCGTTTTCGTGGCAAGACCCGCGCGCACGGTGATTTTATCGGTGACGAGAATATCGAACGCGTCTGATCCCGCGCCCGAACCAAACGAGACGACGAGGATTCTATCGCCGGGTTGGGCAATATCGAGCGTGGCGGTCAATCCGATCATGGCTGCGCCCGCGTAGGTATTTCCAATAATCGGGACGAGTAATCCGGGTTCGATCTGCTCCATCGAAAATCCAAGTTGACCCGCCACGCGCTGCGGAAATTTCGTGTTGGGCTGATGAAAGATCGCCCACTTGTAATCCTTTGCTGTCGTGCCTGATGCTTCCATGAGATGCGTGGCGGCTTCGGTGATGTGTTTGAAGTAGGCGGGTTCGCCCGTGAAGCGCATTCCGTGTTCGGGATATTTTTGATATTCGCGCCGCCAGAAATCGGGCGTGTCGGTGACGTAGGAATACGAGGCGTTGATGACCGCGAGCGATTCTTCCGCAGGACCGACAATATACGCGCCGCCGCCCGCGCCCGCAGTGTATTCGAGCGCGTCGCCGGGTTTGCCTCGCGCGGTATCCATGCCGATTGCCATGGCATAATGTCCCATGCCCGAGCCGACCAATCCCATTGCGGCGACGAGGGCTTCGGTGCCAGCCTTGCAGGCGAATTCCCAATCTGCGGCTTGCGTGTTGGGGACTGCGCCAATCGCTTCTGCGACTAACGTTGATGTCGGCTTGACCGCGTACGGATGCGACTCGGAGCCGACCCACACCGCGCGGAGTTCGGTCGGGTCAATTTGCGCGCGGAGCATGGCGTTGCGCGCCGCTTCGATGGACATGGTGATTACGTCTTCATCGAGCCCGGGCACGGCTTTCTCTTTGATGGGAAGTCCGCTGGTTTTGCCTGTCCATACGCGCGCGACTTCTTTTGCGGGTAAACGATAGCGTGGCACATACGCGCCGTAGCCGACAATGCCGACAGGCTTGACGGGTTTGAGGAGGGTGGGGGAATGTTGAGGGAGTGTCATTTGACCTTCTTAGTTTATTCTTGAGATTAAAAAGTGTCTTTCGCTTTGATTATATAAGCCATTTCTCTGCCAGGAGCATTTAATTCGGCTTCCATTAAGTTTATTTGCCTTTTCTTTAGTGCGAATAATGGTTCTGTAATTTTTGAAAATTCTAATTCAAGCAGTTTTAGTGGTGCTTTGACAATTACTTCTAAAGTTTCCGTATTTGCTTTCATCCTGTGAATTTTCATATGGTTTTGGAACTCATTTATTAACCATTCAAGTTCTTCTTCTGTTTCTGCTGGCTGTAAATTTTCGGAGGAAACTTTTCTAATCCATCTCCGTAAATTTAGAAGATTCCTTTGATTCTCTGGATCATTTCGGTAATCAATTAATTGTTCCCAAGGAGTTTCATTGTTTGGCAAAGGCAATTTTCTGATTACAATTTGAACAACATCGCCTTTTTGGAAATTTGGCGCTTCACGCGAATATTCCGTGTGCGGTAATGTTGTAACTGTCGTAATTCCCTTTGTCGTTTCAATGATAATTGACATTAATCGTAGAAGTGTGTAATGTTGTTCTTTACTTAATTGATCTTTACGAGCATTGTTCTCGTTATTTATTAATTTGGGTGTTTGATTTTCGATTATTTTCTTCAATAGATTTTTTGCGTCTTCAAACTTTTGGGCGGAAACTTTTTTTGCGAAACCTTTTGTGGACTCGTCTTGAAATACGTCTTGAAGATTTACTTCAAAAATAATGCCCGTTTGCTTCAACCATTCTAGTTCTGTAATTATGGCTTCTGTTTTGCTTGAAATTTCATTTGGAATTTTTGGATTTAATTTCTTGAGTAAATCCAAAGATTCTTCTAAAGATTCATAAAATCGACTTAACTTGTAAATCCCAATTTGATCAAATAGTAATGCTTGCTGCTTAAGGTTAGAGAAATCGCTATGCCAAGCGTCAGAAAGTATTTCGTGAGTGCCAGATTTAAGAGCAATTAACTTTGACATATTTTTTGTGCATTCCTGTAAATATTCTAAACTGCCGATGTCAAATCTGCGCGACACGGCGGACTAAAGTCCTTCCTCAGCACATGGAAGCCCTTCGGGCTGACGGTTGAGTCGGCTTTAGCCGACTTCCATGAACTGAGGCGGAAATTTATTCCCTGCCGTGCTGTCATCAGATTCAAATTCATCTGTAATCCGATTTGCCAAAGCAGAAATTTCTTCGGATGAAAGAGTTTTCTTCTTTTCCATATTTACCTAATTACTAATTACCTAATTACCCGGCATACTCTTTCATCAATTCTTCCGCGCGATCAATTCTCACAACCTTCTCCGCTACCATTTGCGCGGCGACCTTCTCGATCAACTCGCCGGATGCACCCGCTGCAATTGCAACTTGGCGCGCGTGCAGCGACATGTGTCCGCGCTGAATTCCTTCGGTGGCGAGCGCGCGTAACGCCGCCATATTTTGCGCAAGCCCAACCGCGACGATAATTTCCGCTAATTCATTCGCGGTCTTCACGCCCATCAACTTCACAGCAGCCTGCGCGGCGGGATGAACCTTCGTCGCGCCGCCGACAATGCCCACCGCCATCGGCATTTCCAACGTGCCGACCAAATTTCCGTCTTTATCTTTACCCCACGTCGAAAGCGAAGTGTATCTTCCCGAACGCGCCGCGTACGCATGTGCGCCCGCTTCGATGGCGCGCCAGTCATTGCCTGTGGCGATGACGACCGCATCCACGCCGTTCATGATTCCCTTGTTGTGAGTCGCCGCGCGATACGGGTCAGACGCGGCAAACGCCCACGCTGCGATGATTCCATCGCGGACGGTTTCTCCCTTGAAGGATTCGAATCCCATCGTTAGTTCATTCACTGGAATAGTGCAGCGCGCGCGCGCGATTCTTCTATCCGCCAGGTTGGACAAAATCTTCAAGTGGATTTTTCCGCCCGTAATGGATTCGATTTGCGGCGCGAGTTTTTCGCACGCCGTATTGACCGCGTTCGCGCCCATCGCGTCGCGCACGTCGTAGATGAGATGAATGACGATGAACGCGCCTATCGGCGAATCTTCGATCACGCGCACTTCAAGGTCGCGCGCGCCGCCGCCAAATTTTTTGAGGATGGGATCAATCGCGTCGGCGGTCGCAAGTAATTCCGCTTTATGTTCGTATATTTTCAATCGCGTTTCGTCTATGTTGACGACGTTGATGAGTTGCATTTGACCGATCATCAACGGCTCGGTGGTTGTGGCTGTATATCCGCCGCCCGCGCGCGCGAGTTTTGCCATGAACGATGCGCCCGCAACAACGGAAGGTTCTTCGATGACAAAGGGAACCAACACGTCGCGCCCGTTGACCATGAAGTTCAAGCCAATGCCAATTGGCAGCGAATACATGCCGATAACATTTTCGACCATGTGGTCGGCTGATTCGGGGGAGAGTCCGCCTGTGGTAAATGGAATCAATTCGGCGGTCGTCAAAAGCGCGGCGTCCGCTAACTTGGCGCGGCGCTCTTCGATTGTCAGGTTGTAGAATCCGGAAATGCGAGAGTTTGTCATGGCGTTGTCCAGAGTATAGTGTTTGCGTTCTGCCAAATTCTATCAAAAAGAAAATTCGGACTCCAAAGCCAGAAGTCGTTGGACTCCGAAATAAACAACGAATTGATTATAATGTCTCCATGCTTCTTACCCGCGAACAATTACAGGAACGCCTATTTGCCCTGCACCGCGCCAGTTTGGAATTGGTAAAAGACGTTTCGTTGGAGACGTTGCTTGAGCGCATTGCGTCTACCGCCTGCGAGCAAGCCAATGCGCGTTACGCCGCGTTGGGCGTGTTGGATGATTTGGGGAAAATAAAAAAATTTATTACCGTCGGCATGTCGGATAAGGACGTAAAAAAAATCGCGCATCCTCCCGTTGGCTTGGGTCTGATTGGCGCATTGATGAATACAGAAACGCCCATTCGAGTATCCTCGATTCAGATGCATCCCAAATCGGTCGGCTTCCCGGCGCATCATCCGCACATGGAATCGTTTTTGGGGGTGCCGATTCGCGCAGGCGAGAAACAACTGGGGCAGATTTATTTGACGGAAAAGAAAGACGCGCTTGAATTCGACGCCGACGATGAGATGATTATTCAAATGCTCGCCGCGTATGCTGCCACCGCGATACAAAACGCGACCCTGTACGAGCAGATGAAGGAACGCGATCTCGCGCTGACCCGCCGCAACGTGGATATGGCGCTGTTAAATGGAATTGCATCCACACTGACTTCGAGTTTGGAACTCGATGAAATTCTTAATAAGACACTCGGTCTGGTCGTCAATTATATGAAGGTCGAGGCGGGCGAAATATTCCTGTTGGAAGAGGATAAGTCCACGCTGCGCATGGTGCTGCATCGCGGTCAAGCCGCCGAAGCGTTCTGGACGCAAAACGTGTTCCGCGTTGGCGAGGGGTATCCGGGCATCGTCGCGCAGACCCGCGAGCCGATGGTCGGCGTGTATTTGGCGAACGATACCAACTTCCTGCGCGACGCGGTCGTGCAGGCTGGCTTTCAGCAAATTGCCTGCGTCCCTTTGGTTTCGGGCGATAATTTGATGGGCGTAATGAGCGTAGCCACGCGCGCAACCGATCCGTTTGACGAGAGAAGCGTGCAACTTTTGACGGCTGTCGGCGCGTGGGCGGGATTATCCATTGAAAATGCGCGGCTGCACGCCAACGCGCGCCGCCTTGCCGTGTTGGAAGAGCGCGACCGCATCGGCATGGATCTGCATGACGGTATTATCCAATCTATTTACGGCGTGGGACTTTCGCTCGAAGGCGTGCGGCATGTGTTAAACGTAGATACGAAAGCCGCGCAAGAGCGGATCAACCATGCAATTGACGGATTAAACCAAGCGATACGCGACATCCGCGCTTATATTCTCGACCTGCGTCCGCGTCAACTGGGAAGCGAAGGATTGTTAAATGGTATAAAGCGCCTCATTGCCGAATATCGCGCCAATACTTTTTCCGAAGTCAACTTTACCGAGCCTGATTCAGACTTGAAAGACTTGCCGCATACGCAGTCGTTGGTGTTGTTCCATGTTTGTCAGGAGGCGCTGGCGAACGCGGCTAAACATGCAAAGGCGAAAAGCGTACAAGTGGCGGTGTGGACAACCCCTGATCGCGCTCTATTGGAAATCAGGGATGATGGCAGGGGCTTTACCCTCGATATGATGCAGACTTCCATCGGTCACGGACTTGCAAATATGCAGACGCGCGCGCACGCGGTTGGCGGCGACTTTGATATTTCGTCCGCGCCGGGCGAAGGAACCACCATCCTTGTATGGGTTCCGCGCGCCATAAAGCGCGCAGATCAATGAAATCGCGTATCATTGCAGAATGAGTCACAGAAATTTGCGTTTCGTTTAATATGAATTGAAAATTTTTTTATGTTGATTTTTTAAGGTAGATATACGCCTGCATCTTCAAAAATGGCGTTTATGCCCATATATGGGGGTGGGCGGCGCGGCGGTCGGCGCGCTTGGCTGAAACGCCCGTTCTATTAAAAAATTTGATTCTGCGCGAGTACGCAATATTTTTCAGGACGAACAAACCTTAACAAAACGCATCTTTTTAACTTAACGTAGGGTTTCCGCCTTGTTATCTTCGGCATGTATCTGCTAGAATGTACGCACGCTGATATAACGGACGGCAAGTCCGAACCCCTGTGGAATTTTTTACAAGCGTTATGAAATACGTTACAAACCGCAATACTTGCGCCGCCTAGGCGCAAAAGGCGGGTTAGTTCAAATACTCTCTAAATCTTGCGTCGAGGAATTTTATGAATGCAGTGAACGCGGAACAAGCTTGGCAATCGGTATTAACTCAACTTCAAATGGAAATGCCTCGCGCATCTTACGATACCTGGGTGAAGGATACGCGTCCTGTTGCGTACAATAATGGCATTATGACCGTTGGCGTCCGCAATGCGTATGCGCGCGACTGGCTGGAGAGCCGCCTTTCCAGCACGGTCAGCCGTTTGTTGGTTGGGACTTTGAATTCAAGCGTTTCTGTGGATTTTGTCGTGTCGCAATCTGAAGACGCGGAATTACGCGTCGAAACTGACTCGGCAGCGCCGTCCAATGAAGCCGCGCTTTCAGAAGATCCAAAGCCGCGTCATGTTACGCTTAATCCGCGCTATACGTTTGATACCTATGTGGTCGGCTCTGGTAATCGTCTTGCCCACGCGGCGTGTCAGGCTGTGGCAGAGAAACCCGCCCGCGCATACAATCCGCTTTTCTTGTACGGCGGCGTAGGACTTGGCAAAACGCACTTATTGCACGCCATCGGTAACGCCTGCCATGCCGACGGTTTGAACGTTCTTTACGTCTCGTCCGAAGAATTCACGAACGATATGATTAA
>JAQTWR010000340.1 GCA_028689195.1 Anaerolineales bacterium
ATAATTCGTTCTTTTGCAGGACGACGCGCGCCACGAGGTATTCGCTCCAGCCGCCCATGAAGGAGAAGAGGAAGGCGATGGCGAGCGCGGGCGTGGAGAGCGGGAGGATGATTTGCGTGAAGACCGTAAAGCGGCTGGCGCCGTCAATGAGCGCGGCTTCTTCGAGGTCAACGGGGATGGTGTCGTAGTAGCCTTTCAGCGTCCAGATGGTGAGCGGGACGGCTGTGACCGCGTATGCAATGAGCAAGCCGAGCGGGGTGTTGATCATCTTCAATTTGGCGATCATAATAAATAGCGGCAGGAGCAGCATACCCGCGGGAATCATCTGCGTGGTCAATAGGAATACGAGACCCGCCTCGCGCCCGGGGAATTTGAAGCGCGAGAACGCATACGCGCTGATGGAGGCGAGGATGACGCTGATAATGGACGTGATGGCGACGATGGAGAAGGAATTCCATATCCATAAGAAGAAATCGGATTTGCGGTTTTTCTCCGGCGCGCCAAACAGGACTTCTTTGTAATTGTCGAGCGTGGCGTTTTCGGGGATGATTCGCAGGTCGGTGGTTAGGAGCGTGTCGTTGGGGCGCAGGGAAATTGTCACCACGCGCAACACGGGGTAAACCGCGATGATGCAGGCGATAATCAACGCGGCGTGGATCATTATGGTTTTGAAGGGGCTGTCGCGGCGTCCGCTGTGGAAGAACCAGCGCAGGAATTTAACTATCGGGTTGGTGTTTAATGTAGACATATTGATCTTCCTTATTCCGTCGCGGATTTAAGTCCGCCGCTGATACGCAGGTAAAAGAGCGTGAATAAAAATAGGATGACGAATATCACCAGCGCGAACATCGCCGTGAAGCCGTATCTGTAAAATTGGAAGGCGGCTTTATACATGGACGAAACCAGAATATCCGTTTTTTCCTGCGGACCTCCCTGCGTGATGAGGTAGATAATGTCGAATTTGTTGAAGGTCCACACCACGCCAAGCACAATGGCTGGCGTGAGAACAGGGCGAAGCAGGGGCAGGGTGATGTTGCGGAACTGCTGCCATTTTGTCGCGCCGTCAATTTCTGCGGCTTCGTAATATACCTGCGAGATGCTTTGCAAGCCGCCAAGAATGATTACGGACATAAATGGGATGCCGAGCCAGATATTTGAAATGAGGATGGATACGAACGCCCAGAATGGATCCTGCTTCCAACTGACGGGACCGATGTGCGCGGCAAGCCACGCGAACAGATTTCCAATTCCGATGACGCTTGCCGCGCCGTGACTGATATTGACCAGCCAGGCGTTCAGGTCTGTTAAGAGAATGTTGAACAGCCCATAGCGGCTGTCGAATTCGTTGCGTAACGCCATCGCGGCGATGGTGGTTGGAATTGCCCAGGGGATGACGAGCAGGGTGCGGTAAAAGCCCTGTAATTTCATCGGACGGTGCAGCAGAATTGCAAGTCCCAGTCCGCCCAGTAGATGAAACGTCACGTTGATGCTTGTCCATAAAATGGTGCGCCCGAACACCTCAAAAAATTTTGCGTCTTTGGCGACGGGTCCCGTGAACAGCGCGACCAAATTGTTCCAGCCGTATTGAAGTCCATACGAGGCGTTTTTCGTCGCTTGCGTTCCAAGCGAAGCGTTGGAGAATGCGAGTTTAATCTCAAAGATAAAGGGATAAATGATGAGAAAGAGAACACCGAGAAAAGCGGGGAGAATCAACAGGTAGGCGAGTCCGTAGCGATGGTTGCGCGGGACGCTCAGATATTGCACAACGGCGAGCGCCAATAGAAGCGCCAGCGCGACCATTCCGCCCGCCGCAATTCCGCCGTTATTTTTGCCGACAATTTTTTGTTTCACCAGCGCGCTTTGCCATTCTCCGAATTTTGAAAGTGGAGCGCGGATAAACTGCGCGACTGCGCCGTCGCCCAATTTGAACAGGTCGGTGTTTTCGAGGAAGGAAATAACGACCATAAGCGCCAGAATAGCGAACGCAACCTGTAGGATGCGGGTGAAGATTTTGGAAGAAAGGGTCTTGGGTTCGCGGAAAAATATCTGGTAAAAATAAACTTCAATGATTGTAAGTCCCCCAAGTATGCCGGCGAGAAATCCGCCGAGTTGTCCCAGTTGTTTGTAGACGATTTTTGCGTTTAAAGTGATGCCGCCTACAAATGGGGTTATTAAAGCGCTCAAAAATAAATAGACCGCTACAATTGCCGCGATCCAAAGCAGGGACGGTAAATATCGCCGCGCAAAGTCATTTTTTTCCATGAAGAGTGCCTCCGCCTGAAATTGAAGGGGGGACATTTTTCAATGCCCCCCCTGTTTGTAAAGAAGGTCTTATGGGGTAGCGGTGGGTTGTCCAAGCGTCAGAACGCAGGCATCCGCGGCGGCTTGAGCGGCGGCGGCGGCGTCAGCAGGTTGGAGCGTGCCAGCCATTACGCCTTCGAGGTTCGGGCGCCAGGCATCCCATGCGCAGCGCATTTCAGGAGCGGCGGGTTGACCGCGACCAACAGCGAGGTCAGCCATCGAGCCGGCGAGGATCGGGTCGCTGGCGATGCTCGGGTCCTTCGCAACTTCTGCGTTGGAGGGCAGGCGTTTGAAGTCGGTCAGCCATTTTGTCTGAACGTCGGCGGAGGTCATGTAGGTGATGAACGCCGTCACTGCGGCTTTCTTGGCGGGGTCGTCAACAACGGGCTTCGAGACCATGAAGTACTTGCCGGCGGTCATTTCGGTGTAGGGATTGCCGTTGATGGTCGGAACGGGGGCAACGCCCATGTTATCGCCAAGAGCCTTGGTGTAATCGCCAAGCGACCAGTCGCCGTTGATGATCATCGCGGCTTTGCCGTCTTTCATCAGGGTGTCGGCGCAAGCGTAATCGCATTCTGCGGGAACAACGCCGTCGGTCTTGAGTTTGGCGACGAAGGTCAGGTAATCAATGAAAGCCTGATTGTCGAACTGAGGCTGATCCTTTTCATCAAGGGGCCAGCCGCCGAAAGCGCCGTAGAATCCCGCGCCCCAGAAGGGTTCGTTCAGATTGTACGCAAAGCCTTGAACATCGCCCTGGGTCAATTCTTTTGACTTGGCGATCAGGTCTTCAAAAGTGGCGGGGGGCTCGGCAATTAAGGATTTGTTGTAGATCAACATGAGGTGGTTGCCGTAGTTATCAGGAACGCCCCAGAGGGTGCCGGCAACTTTGGCGGGATCGAGCGCGCCGGGGAAGAACTGGCTGAGGAACGCGTCGTCATATAACGCGCTTACAGGGGCGATAATGTCGAGGGCGCTGAACGGACCGGCAAAATCGTTCGGGACGCGCACAACATCGGGAGCGGCTTCAGCCAACGCGGCGGTTTGGAACTGGTCGCGCAGGGCTTCGTTCTCGTAGTGAGTGCGTTCCACGGTGATGTTCGGGTTGGCGGCTTGGAAGTCGGCAATCAAACCGTCAATGAACACGTCCACGTCTTCGCCTTCCTGTTCCCAGAAAGTGATGGTAACTGGTTCGGCGGGGGCTTCGGTAGCTACGGGCGCTTCAGTGGCGGGCGCGGATGTTGCGGGCGCTTCGGTTGCCACAGGCGCG
>JAQTWR010000341.1 GCA_028689195.1 Anaerolineales bacterium
CCCAAGCGGATTCTCGCCTCCGAATTTTTATCCGCGCCTAAACATTTCCCCACGCGGACTCGTTCTCCGCTGCGGCTTGATTCTGTTCAAGGAATATTTTTCACCTCCGGCACGACCGGCTTCCCCAAAGGCGCAATGCTCACCTTCGACAATTTTCGCGCCAGCGCAACCGCATCCGCTGAAAGACTCGGCGTTGACCCGCGTGACCGCTGGCTCTTGACCATGCCGCTCTATCACATCGGCGGCATGTCTATTATTTTTCGCGCAGCAATTTATGGAATTGAGATCGTTCTTCATTCAGGCTTCGATGTAGATAGAGTTCATCACGCGCTGACGCATGAAGCCATCACCCACGTTTCACTTGTCCCGACCATGCTGCATCGTCTGCTGGAAAAATATCCCGACTTCAAGCCATCATCCTCTTTGCGGGTCATTCTTTTGGGAGGCGCAAGCGCATCCGAAAGTTTGCTCGACAAAGCGTTGAAATTAAACCTGCCCATTGCCCTCACCTACGGCTTGACCGAAGCCACATCGCAAGTGGCTACATCCACGCCTGAGCAGACTCGCATAAAACGCGGAAGCGTTGGCAAGCCGTTGAATGGCACAACGATTGACATTGTTGATGAAGCGGGTAATTCACTTTCAACTGGCGAGGTTGGAGAGATCGTCGTCAGCGGAAAGACGGTGATGCAGGGATATCTTGATTCAAAATGTCATTGCGAGGAGAGCGCGCTTCCCGACGAAGCAATCTCCAAACAACGAGCGGGATTGCTTCGGTCTAGCGCCCTCGCAATGACAGAGTTACATACCGGCGACATCGGCTACCTCGACTCCGACGGCGACCTGTGGGTACTCACCCGCCGCACCGATCTAATCGTCAGCGGCGGAGAGAATATTTATCCCGAAGAAGTGGAACGCACATTGACGAGCCATCCTTCTGTCAGCGAAGCCTGTGTTGTCGGATTGCCCGACCCAGCCTGGGGGCAGTCTGTTGCGGCGGCTGTCGTGTTGCGTGATTCTATCAGCACAGAAAATCTCATCCAATTCCTGCGGAGTCAACTTGCGGGTTATAAAATCCCGAAGCGAATTATTTTCGTCGAGTCGTTTCCGCATACTGCGTCAGGTAAATTGAAACGCGCTGAAGTCGCGTCAAATTATTTTTCAGAAAAGATCCAATGACCATATCTATTTCACTTCCAAACAACATCACCATCGGCGGCGCAGACTTCACGCTCATGGCTGGTCCCTGCTCTGTTGAAAGTTACGAGCAGACATACGCCGTTGCAAAATCCATGAATGCGCTGGGCTTGCGTATTCTGCGCGGCGGAGCGTTCAAACCGCGCACATCGCCCAATGCCTTTCAGGGACTTGGACTCGAAGGTCTTAAAATTTTACGCAGCGTCGCCGATGAATTCAACCTGCTGGTGATTTCGGAAGTGTTGGGCGTCGAGCATATTCCGCTGGTTACAGAATACAGCGACATCATTCAAATCGGAAGCCGCAACATGCAGCACTTTCCGCTTTTGTGGGCGGCGGGCGAGCAGCCAAAACCAATTCTGCTCAAGCGCGGATTCATGTCCACGATTTCGGAATGGCTCGCGGCGGCGGAGCATATCGCTTCACGCGGCAATCAAAAAATAATTTTATGCGAGCGCGGCATCCGCAGTTTCGATTCGTCCACGCGCAACGTGTTGGATGTGAGCGCCATCGCGCAGATCAAAGAGACCTCGCATTTTCCGATCATCGCCGACCCAAGCCATGCCACCGGTCGCACCGACCTTGTTCCAGCCGCTTCACGCGCCGCCATCGCCGCAGGCGCAGACGGCTTGATCGTGGAGGTTCACCCGAATCCCAAAGAAGCATTATCCGATGGCGATCAATCCCTGCCGCTTGAATCTCTCAGCGCGTATGTGGATGATGTCAAACGCATCGTCTCTGCGATGGGGAAAAAATTGTAACGCGACATTTATGTCGCAAAGTATATGGCAAACCTTCTCACGCTCGGCAGTCCCAAAAATCCGCCGCTTGTTTTTTTACACGGCTTTCTCGGTAGCGGAAAAAATTGGCGCGACATAAATGTCACGCCACGTAACGCGACATTTATGTCGCATTTTACTGAAAAATATTTTTGCATTTTGCCTGATCTAATCGGTCACGGCGAAAACACAAACTTCGATATAAATTCCCCGCTTAATTTCGATATTCTGACTAATTGGTTCTTCCAACTACTCGATGAAATCCACGCGCCGAAAATTCATCTGGTCGGATATTCGCTCGGCGGTCGCGCCGCGCTGGCATTTGCCTGCCGTTATCCTGAACGGATTCTTTCGCTGACGCTTGAATCAGCCAGCCCGGGCATCATTGACCCAAATCAACGCGCCCGCCGTCTCGAAGAAGACTCCGCCCGCGCCGAAGCAATTTTGAAAAATGGTATATCCGCCTTTGTCGAGGCATGGTATCAGATGCCGCTCTTTGCAAGTTTGGAATCGCATCCGCAACTTCTCTCGGCGCGAAAAGAATCAGCCAAACGAAATGATCCGCGCTGGATGGCGAAGATCATCCGCGAGTTAAGTCCCGCGCTGCAAACTCCGCTTTGGGATTCGTTGCCAAAACTTTCTTTTCCTGTTTTATTGATCGCGGGCGCGAAAGATGAAAAGTATGTGCAAGTGATTCAAAAAATGTCGGAGCGGATGCCAGCGGCACAAAAAAACATTGTGCCCGAAGCCGGACACAATGTTCACATGGAAGAGCCTGAAAAATATATTTCACTACTGAATGAGTTTTTATCAAACAGACAAAGTAACGACTTCACCACCAAACTATCTGACTAACAACAACCCCACCCAGAACAGCAAACTAAACGCCAGCGCGGTCTGACCTGTGCCTGCCAGCGCCGCATTGAGCGGACGTCCCCTTTGCGTGAAGACAACTTTGCCCGCCTTATACGCCAGCGGCAAGGAAACCCACGCCAGCATAGACATCAACGGAATGACGCCCAAGCCAGCTGCAAGCGGAAGGATCAAATAAGCGGCGCTCATGCAAAATAAATATTGCATCTTCGTGAAGCGTTCGCCCATTCTCACCGCCAAAGTATGCTTGCCGCCTTTGCGGTCATTGTCAATGTCGCGCAAATTGTTGACGACCAGAATTGCAGTGATGATGAGTCCCGGCGGAATGGTCATCCACCATGATGCAGTGGAGACAGCGCCTGCTTGCAGATAATACGTCCCGGCGACAGAAGCGAGTCCGAAAAAGATGAAGACAAAAATATCGCCGAGTCCATGATAGCCCAGCGGAAAAGGTCCGCCCGTGTACGCAATCGCAGAAATGATCGCGGCAATGCCAATGATCACAATCGGCCAGCCGCCCAGCCACGCAAGATATAAGCCAAGCACAGCCGCCAACGCAAACACAATCCACATGCCGAATTTAACTTGAGATGGAGTCAATAGTCCCGCCTGTGTGACTCGCGTGGGACCTAAGCGTTCAGGCGTGTCTGTGCCGCGCTCGAAATCAAAGACATCGTTTGCGAGGTTGCTTCCAATTTGTAAAAGCAGGGC
>JAQTWR010000342.1 GCA_028689195.1 Anaerolineales bacterium
TTGCATTACGAATTCAAAGCAGATTTGAATCAATATCTCGGCGGCGCAAACGCGCGCGTGAAGACGATTGCGGACGTAATCAAATTCAACGATGAAAATAAAGCGCGGGTGATGCCGTATTTCGGGTAGGAGCATTTCCTCGCGGCGCAAGAAAAGGGCAGCCTGCGCGAAGAAAAGTACCGCGCAGCGCTGGCGAAGAATCGTATGCTGACGCGCAAAAACGGCATTGACGCCGTGATGAAAAAATATAAACTCGACGCGCTCGTCGTCCCCAGCGGCGGTCCCGCGTGGATGATTGATCTCGTCAACGGCGACGCGATCAACTGGGATATGGAAAGCACGTCGCCCGCGGCTGTGGCGGGGTATCCGCACATCACGGCGCCGATGGGATATGTCTTCGGCTTGCCCGTAGGAATTTCATTCTTTGCGAAAGCCTGGCAGGAACCGACGTTGATTAAATTCGCCTACGCTTTCGAGCAGGCGACGAAGGCGCGGGTGGCGCCGAGATTTTTGAAGTCGGTGGAGTTTGGCGATTAATGGCGCGGCGTTAGAAAAAAGCCTCGACAGAAATGTCGGGGCTTTTTTTTTCTGAGAGCGGGGAGGCGAGGCTGTAAAAGAGCGTTCTACTGCGTCGAGACGTTGAAGTAGTTATACACAGCCTTGGTTAAATTTCCAAACATCGGGTTTGTAATATCCCAAACATTCGTGACAGGGTGGTAGGTATAAATTGCCAGCACAAAATTTCCGCCGGGCGTGTAGACGATGCCCGCATCGCTTGTGTCGCGGACAATGCCATCGGAGGCGGGGACGTAGCCGTGTTTATGCGGAACGAGCGTGCCGTCGGGTACGCCGCCTTGAATTAACGAGCCAAGTTTATCCTGCGCCATAAAATCAATGAGTAACTGGCAGGTCTTTGGGTCAATTTTATCGGGGAAACTTGCAACCAGCGCGCCGCCGCCGTTTTGCGCGCATTGATAAATATCCGCGAGCAGCGTTCCCATTTCAGAAGTCGTTGTCTGCGAATAGGGGTCGGGGTCGGCAAAAACGTCAAGGCGCGAATTTGCGGGGGTGACGGGGCGCGGCGAAAGTTGAGGCGCGCCGAGAAAGAAAAATCCATTGAGGAAGGTGTTGTCCAAACCTATTTGTTTCATGTTTCGCGTAACAATCAGCGGACCGACGTTTATATCAATGCGCTCAAGCACTTTATCGGTTGCGGTGTTGTCTGATTTGCCCAATACGCGCGAGATGATGTTGGAGGTATCTGCGTCGAGGTTGCTGCCGTAATTAATCAAATACGAAGTAACCACAGGCACTTTGATGGTGCTGGACGCGGTGAAGGCAATATCCACAGGCTCGACGGAAATTTCCTGTCCATTATTTATCCCAAAATGGATTTCCTGCCCCGTTTGCAAATCCATCATATAGAAACCAATCAGCCCGTCAAATTTGGACGCGGTGATAATCTGCTTCAAAAGAATTTCAAGGGTTTCGATGGTCGGGCGCGCGGCGGAACTGCGCGTATAGGTCAATGTGACTGTGCGCGAAGCGGGAGATTTCAATACGTCGCTGATGAGCGCCACGGCGCGTTCAAGGTCGAGCGTTTGACCCGGGTTGCCCGGCAAAAACGCGGGGCTGCCCGGAATCGGCTCTGCGGGGGTGGGCGGCAAATCGTATCGGGAAGAAATCTCGTTTTGAAGATATTCGCGCAGACGCTCTTCGGAAATTGTCGAACTGAGCGGGATGGCGATTTCGGGCGGCGTGCGATTCCAAAGGTAATTCCAAAACCCGCTCCAGAACGATCCGCCTGTGCGGCTGAGATCGGCTGCGGCGAGCATGGTCTCGATATCGGGTTGAAAACCAACCACCGCAGGATCGATATGAATGATCGCGTTGTTGTATGAAACTTCGATAGGCGATGTATACACTTCGAGCAATCGCTGCGAGGCTTCTGCGGGAGTTAATCCGCCGACGGGTATGCCCGCGATGGTCATTGTCGCTGGATAGTTGTTGCGCTGGCGGCTGTACCCAACCAACGAAACAATGCTTAAAACAAGCGCGACGGTCAAAAATAAAATTGAAACGCCGCGTAAAATCGTATTGGTATTGCGGTTTCTCACGCTTCCTCCGGGCGGATAAAAGTCACAAAAAAAGTATAACACACCAAAAAGCGGGCTGTGCTAGAATACGTTTGCCGCACGTCGGCGCACCCCACCGTAAAGAAGGACCTATGCTTCGTTCTTTCCTCATCTATTTATCCAAAGCCGCCTGGGCGCAAAACCTCGTTACTCATTGGAGTTTTGCATGGCGCACCGCATCACGCTTTATTGCAGGCACAAAACTTGAAGAGGCGATGCGCGTTGTAAAAGAATTAAATGCGAAGGGGATTAACGCGACGCTCGATCATCTTGGAGAACATACGAATACGCCCGAAGAAGCGCAGCAAGCCGCGGATGATATCTTCGCGACTTTGGACGCCCTTGGCGCGGATTCTGCGGCGCGATGTAACGTCTCCATCAAATTGACCCAGATCGGTCTCGGCTTGGATGAAAATTTGTGCGCGCAGCACTTGGAGCGAATCCTCGCGCGCGCGAAACAAAATAATACCTTTGTGCGCGTGGATATTGAAGACACGCCCTACACTGATAAAACCATCAATTTGTATTACGCCATGCGCGAAAAAGGATACGCCAATGTGGGTATGGCGGTGCAGTCGTATCTGTTCCGCGCCGAAGCCGATACGCGCCGCTTGATGCAGAATCAGACGACTATCCGCCTGGTCAAAGGCGCTTACAAAGAACCGCCCGATAAAGCCTTCCCAGCCAAAGCGGACGTGGACGCAAATTACGACCTGCTCGCCAAAATTTTGATAGACGCTTCGCTCGCGAATCAAACGCGATTATCCGCCGACGGGCGCATTCCTCCCATCCCCGCGATTGCCTCTCACGACGAGAAGCGCATTGCCTTCGCCAAACAATACGCCGAAAAAGCGGGACTCTCCAAAGACGGCTTGGAATTCCAAATGCTGTACGGCATCCGCCGCGATTTGCAGGAAAGCCTTGTAAAAGACGGGTATTTCGTGCGCGTGTATGTTCCTTTCGGCACGCATTGGTATCCCTACTTCATGCGCCGTCTTGCCGAACGCCCCGCGAATATTTGGTTCTTTATCTCCAATTTCTTTAAGGGATAATGAATTTATAAAGACCCTAAAGGTTTCTAAAACCTTTAGGGTCTATTTTTATACAAAAAGGAACTTGCCATGCGCCCTGACTGGGATTCTTATTTTATGAAAATCGCCTACGCGGTGTCTGAACGCAGCACCTGCGACCGCGCCTTCGTCGGCTGCGTGCTTGTGCTGGAGAAACGCATCCTCACCTCAGGCTTCAACGGCTCGCCGACGGGACAAGAGCACTGCGACGAGGCGGGACATTTGATGGTGGACGGTCATTGCGTGCGGACGATCCACGCGGAGACGAACGCCATCATCCAAGCCGCGCTGCACGGCGTTTCGACCAAAGGCTCCACTTGTTACGTCACGCATTTGCCGTGTATCAACTGC
>JAQTWR010000021.1 GCA_028689195.1 Anaerolineales bacterium
TGGCCGACAGAACGCGCAAAGGACGACGCGAGTTCGCGCTGCTCGTTTGTCGCGGACGGGAGCATGGAATAGTAAATGTCGCGCGCGACCAGCGAATTGCGAAGTTGGCGCGAGGGTTGAAAATCGAGCGGCGGGTCGGTAATATCCAGCAAGCGCAAGAAACTGCCGAGAATAAGCAAAAGGGACGCGAAAATAAACCAAAGGGGCGGACGGGAAAATTTCATCTGTAATCCGTAAATTAGAATAATGAATTGTATTCGACTTTGGGGAAGACGGTTAACTTGCCGCCGACGGTCGCGTCCAATACTTCGCGCCCCGCTTTTCGGTAGGCTTCACGCGCGAAGACATAGCCAATTTCAGATGTGTCGAGGTCGTGCAGTTGCCATTTGATTCCCTTGCCAAAATAATTGGGCATGAAGTGATTGGGGTCGTCGCCTTGCGAAACAACCGTTTTATTCGCTTCGCCTTTGGAGGCAAAGTTATGATCCACGCCGATGAGGATGGCTTGCTCGACGCCCATGTGAAAAGCAAGTTGCAGCGCAAGGTTGGTGACAGTTGCGCCCTCCCACACCCGTCGGCGCGCATCGGCGGTGAAGCGCGGTCCCGTGTAGGAGGTGTAAACGAAAGTCGGTAATTGAGTAATTGGTAATTGGGGATTGAAATGACGGCGCGAGCGCCACGCGATAAATTTTGGAATCGTCAGCGCGTTGATGTCGTCTACAAATTGCTCGACGACAAGATCGTTGGTGACGCAGAGGTATGTGGTGGAAAATCCAAATTCGGGAAAGGCAGCGTAAATGCGATTCATACCAAAGGTGATTTCATTCTTCAACCTGCCGAGGTCGGTTTGTTTCAGCGAGGGACCGTTTCCCATAATGAAAGCGCGCTTGCCTTTGTGGATGTTTTTCAATTCGGAAAGGCGTTTGATGCTTTCCCTGCGCCAAGGATGAAAGTACGCGGCGGGGAGTTCGGGGACGCGGCGCGCCGAGTCATACGCGTCGCGGGTAAAGTTCCAAAGGGATTGGGGGATGACGGATTTGAGCGTTTGTTTCATATAAAGAAACTCCAAAATCAGGAGATTTTGGAGTCCAAAAATTCATGGCGATTGATAAGCAGGACGAATAAGATGACCGCGTTGAAAATCACGAAGAGCAAATCAACCGCGCCGAACTGGTCGAAGATCGTCGCGATGATATTCGCCGCGACGAGAATCACCGCCAGCCAATAGATGCGCGGATTTTTTTTGATTCCAAACGCGCAGACCAGCGCGACGGCGGCTTCGATGAACATCAGAAAGGCGTAGAGCGCGTACCAAAGCCCAACCTCCGAATCCGAACCGACGTAAATAAACGCGGTAACGCCAAAAACATCCAATGCGGCGGCGAGGATGATGAGCAAATATTTTGCAAGCGCGGCGGGGTTGGAGAAAAGTTTTTTCATCTGCATTACTCCGTACTTAACCGCGCCGTCGCGCCGCCGTCTACGACGAGCGCCTGCCCCGTCATAAACGAGGATTGTTCATTATCGGCGAGAAAATAAATTGCGTGGGCAATCTCGGCGGGCTGACCTACGCGCCCGTTGACGGTCTTGCGCGCGAGATTATCGAGGCGTTCCCGCATATCGCCGTGACCGTCATGCCCGCGTCCGAGTCCGGCGCGCAGCATGGGCGTATCCACCGCGCCGGGGAGAATCGCGTTGGCGCGGATATTATCGGGCGCAAATTCAATCGCCATCGCGCGCGTCAACGCAAGCATCCCGCCTTTCGACGCGGCGTACGCGGCGATGTTCGCGGAGGTTTGAATCGCGTGAACAGACGAGACGTTCACGATAGCGCCGCTTCCCGTTTTGAGCAAAGGATACGCGAGTTTCACCCCCAAAAACACCGAACGCAAATTTGCCTGCATAACCGCGTCCCACTCTTCGACGGTGGTTTCGATCAACGGTTTTGCGACTTGCATCGCGGCGTTGTTGACCAGCGCTTCAAGCGAATCGGTAAAGTCGCGCGCTTTCTCGAAAATGGATTGCATCTCTTCGGGATGCGAAATATCGGCGCGGATGAAAAGTCCGCGCGCGGGAAATCCGCCGCCATAATCGGCTCTATCCACGCCGATAACGCGCCATCCGTTTTTGGCAAAGAGATTTACGGCTGCCGCGCCAATTCCGCCAGCCGCGCCTGTGATAAGAACTGTGTTTGTCATAAATTCCTTTTTGGAATACGCGGATTACGAATTATGCAAAACAGCGAGTCCGCTGCCGTCAATTCCCAAACCGTCCAACAAATTTTTAATGGTGTTCCAGTGAATCCGCTCCCATGCGGTAGGGCTGGAATTGGAGTTATGCGGCGCGAGCATGACGTTATCCATTTTCAGCAGCGGACTATTTTTGGGCAGCGGTTCAAACTCGAAGACGTCCAACGCGGCGCCCGCGATTTGTTTATTTTGCAGCGCGGAGATTAACTCCGTTTCGTGGACGATAGGTCCGCGCGCGGTGTTGATCAGCACCGCGTTGGGTTTCATCCGCGCGAGCGTATCCGCGTTGATGAGATGACGCGAAGTGGGATTGAGGTCGCAATTGACCGAGACAAAATCGGAATTAGAGAGTAGGGAATCGAGCGCGGTCATTTGAATTCCAGACTCGCTGACGAATACATGGTCAATGTCAATAATATCCACGCCGTAGACTTTCATGCCAAAAGCGCGCGCGCGGCGCGTAACGGCTTTGCCGATATTGCCGACGCCGATGACGCCAAGCGTACATTCGCTTAATGTTTTACCGGGAATTTTTTGCCATTCGCCGCGCTTCATTGCCGCGTCCATCCAGGGTCCGCGGCGCGCAAAGGCGAGCATATATCCGAGAACCGTATCCGCGACGGCGGTGGTGAACGCGTTCGGCGTGCGTCCGAGGGTAATGCCCAAGCGAGAGCAGGCAGCCGCGTCAATCGAATCTACGCCTGTTCCCCATTTTGAAATTACTTTGAGACGCGGAGCGCAAGCGTCCAACACGCGCGCGGCGTAGCGGTCGTCGCCGCAGATTGCGCCGTCGAATTGTCCCGCATATTTGAGCAGGTCGTCTTCTTCCATGCGTTCTTCCACGTCGGGGACAATCAAATCAATTGCGTATTTATCGAAAACGGGTTTGAAGCGATCCAAAAACGGAATCATGTACGGGGCGGTCATTAAAACTGTGGGCATAAGGCTCTCTTATTTGGAATTTGAAAATTGTTTCCAGCGTATTAATTGTAACCCCGTTTGAAAAAGTCGCGTTTTTCAAACGCAAAGCCGCTAAGTTTTTTTCTATTTGGGTTTTCGAGTCTTGGCGACTTTGTGGTCAATAAACAGACTTTTCAGGCGCTCTCTAAAGCAAGTTGAAATAAGAGAGCCTTTACCAAATCTTCATCTTCACTTCACGCTTCATACAAATACGCTGATTATTATCGGCTCAATATTATCTTCCACAAAAGGAAACCAAAATATGAAAAACAATATAGGTATGCTCGACCGTTTCATCCGCGCCATTCTTGGACCGATCCTGATCGCATTGGGTTTGTTTTGGGTAGCAGGCGCATTACAAGTCATTCTAATCTTGCTTGGCGTTATTTTTTCCACTACCGCGCTAATGGGTTTTTGTCCGCTTTATTTGCCGTTCAATTTATCCACCAACAAAAGCGAAACCAAACTGAGCGGCAAAAGCGCAATCGCCTTGCCAATTACGCTTATTCTCGCGCTCGTTGCCGCCAGCCTCGCAAGCGTTTACATTACCCGCAAACAATTCCTTGAAAATTACAACGCCATGAACAGCAATTACAAACAGGCGTTATTCCAAACCGGACAAAAGAACCGCGAAGAGGCGAATAAGTATTATGAACAACTGCAAATTACCTACGCGGACTTTTCCAGCATGTATGCAACCTATCGCCCTTACGCGCTATGGAACGATGCCCAATTTAGCGCCGATTTGGCAAAAGTGGACGGCATCATCAAAGACGCCGCGCCGCTGGTCAAAGACGGCGACTTGACCGCAGCGCATGTTCAGTTGGAACAGGCGCGTCCTATTTTTCAGGAAATGTTCAAGCGCAATGGTTTCTCCCTGCTCGCTATGAATCTAGTGGACTTCCATGACGTGATGGAAAAACTGATTGACGACAGCGCGAAAAAAGACTCAGCCGCGGTAATCGAACACTACGCCGAAGCCGACCGCCTGTTGAAAGCGGTGGAAACCGATCTCAACGACGCCGACGTTCAGAGCATTCGACAAAGTCTCGATACTTTGCTCAAAACCGCGCAGGATGGCAAAGTGGATGATCTAGCCGCGCAAGCCGCCGCGTTGAAAAGTGGTTTTCTAAAGGTTTATTTGATCCGAGGATAACCCGCCAAAGTTTCTGCATCACGCTAATAATAGCCGTCACACGAGGTAACGGCTATTATATTTTCGCCAACTTCTGCCCGTCTTTTGAATCCTGCACCACCCAACCTAGCGCGGCAATCTCATCGCGCAGGCGGTCTGATTCGGCGAAGTCTTTATTTGCGCGGACTTGTTTGCGCTGTCCGAGCAAGGTCAAAACTTCGGGGGGCGGGTCTTCTTCCGAGGAAATGTTATTTATCATCTCCCATACTTCGGCGCGGATTCCACTTTCAAGCGGGGCAGGTTTGGCGCAATCGCCCAATTCGCTTAATGAAAAATTTGCGCCTGTCGGGTAAATTTTCATGCTTTTATTTTTCATCACGGTCACGGAACTAATACCGTGAACGTCGCAGACGTCTTTTTCGCAATCCATAATTACGCCCGAATGTTCATCCAAACCGACAATGATATGTTCAGCGGGCAAAAGTTTACGCCATTGTTCAAAACGCTCCAAGCCGACAAAGCAGCGGCTGGTGTCGAGGTCAATGCCGCCCTCGGCGTTATTCCAATGCGGGACAAAGGATACATTCATGCCAAAGTCGGAGAATAGATTCAAACCTTCTTTGGCGTGGACGTCTTCGCCGACTTTGTAAATTTCATAAACAGGAAGCGCCCACGCGCCGACTGAAATCGTCGCGGCGGATGAAAAGACCAGCGTGGAGCCGAGTCTGTGACGCGCGCGGATAATATCCCACGCCAGCGTTCCGCGCAGTTGACGCGCAAGATACGTCGGGCTGCCCGGTCCCATAAAAATGAGATTGGCTTGCAGCAATGGTTTTAAGATTTCGGGATTATCGGGACTGAATTCCGTCCCTTGTTTGCGCGCGGGGACGAGGTCAATGACGGGTTTGTAATTTTGCAAACGCGACTTAAGAAACTCCGCGACGCGACCCGCGACAAGGGACGCGTTTAACTCGAAGCCTGCCGGCGTTTCGAGAATGGCGATTCTTAACGGCGCAGGAATCAACCGCGCAAGGGATTCAAAAATCCGCCCGCCCGCGAGGGAAGTCTCGCCGGAGCCGAGAAAGGCAATGCGTCCAATGGTCATGTAGTCACCAGTAAGATCAGTTATCAGTTATCAGTTATCAGTTATCAGTTTGATGAGGCGTTAAGTTTATCTATTACGTCGAGGAAAATTTCCACGTCGGGAATATCCGCCATGCTCGAGCCGTAATGGATGTAACGAATATTTCCTTCGAGGTCTATAACGCAATTCAACGGCATACGCCCCAACTTGAAAAGGTTCACTTCCTGACGATACGTTCTGGCAACCTGATGATCGGAATCGGGCAAGCCAACGTAGGGAAGATTTTCATTTTCCCAATAGCGCTGAAAGGAACGCAAGTTATCGGGACCAATTGCGATAATCTCAGCGCCGCGTTTTGTAAATTCGGAATAGGCGTCACGCATACGCGCCAACTGCGCGCGGCAGTACGGTCACATGAAGCCGCGCAAAAACGTAAGGACAATCGGTTTGCTTCCGCGAAAAGCGGAGAGGCGGATTAGATTTCCGTTTGTATCTTCGAGTTCAAAATCGGGGGCGGGTTCGCCAAGCGGAATGATGTTCATAAAAGTTCCTTTGCTTTTTTCCAAATATCGTCGAACATTTCTACGGTCAATTTTCCCGTCAATGTGTTTTGCTGGCTGGGATGGTAAGAGCAAAGCAAAGAGAAAGGATGAATTATGAAGGATGAATTATGAAGTTCATACGCTGCGCCGTGTGAAAATTTTAGGCTGCGAAGCGCGAAGACTTTGAGGATTCGATCAAAGGCGATCTTGCCTAAACAGACGATGACTTTGGGTTGAATCATCTCCAATTCGCGTTCGAGAAACGGCTGGCAATTATTTAACTCTTCGGCGGAAGGTTTGTTATCGGGCGGCGCGCAGCGACCTGACGCGGTGATGTACATATCTTTGAGAACGAGCCCATCGCCGCGAGACTCCGCTTCAGGTTGATTCGCAAACCCAGCGCGATACAACGCGGGAAATAAAAAATTACCCGAGCCATCGCCCGTGAATTGACGTCCCGTGCGGTTCGAGCCGTGCGCGCCGGGGGCAAGTCCTACCACGAGGACGCGCGCGTTTTCATCGCCAAAGCCGGGGACGGGCTTGCCCCAATATTCATGGTCTTTGTACGCCTTGCGCTTGACGCGCGCCACTTCCTCGCGCCATTCCACAAGGCGCGGACATTTTCGGCATTGGACGATTTCAGCGTTTAATTTTTCAAGTTGGGGTTGCATGTATTTATGTTAGCACGTTTACAAGTTTTCAGGTTTCAACTTTCAAACACTCAAACGATAAACATCGCGTCGCCAAAGGAATAAAAGCGATAACCTTCTTTAATAGCGGTTTCATAAGTTTGTAAAATTTTCTCGCGCCCAGCAAAAGCGCTGACCAGCATAATCAGCGTGGATTTGGGCAGGTGAAAATTCGTAATCATCGCATCCACGACCTTGAATTGATAGCCGGGGAGGATGAAGATGGAAGTTGCGCCTGTGAAGGCAGTAATGGGTAATTGGTGATTAGTATCGTGTAGAACGTAGGGCGTGGGGCGTGATGCGGCGCTTTCCAATGTACGCACGCTGGTTGTGCCAACGGCAATCACCCGCCCGCCCGCTTGCTTGGTTTGATTAATCAAGTCGGCGGTCTGCTGCGGAAGTTCGCACCATTCGGTGTGGATTTTATGTTCAGCGGGATCGTCTTCGGTGACGGGCGCGAAGGTATCCAAGCCGACGTGCAAGGTGACGTAAGCGATCTTCACGCCTTTCGCTTTCAGCCTATCCAGTAATTGCGGCGTGAAATGTAAACCGGCAGTCGGCGCGGCGGCGGAACCAACATCGCGCGAGAAGACGGTTTGATACCGTTCAGGGTCGCTGAGTTTTTCGTGAATATACGGCGGCAGCGGAATATTCCCCACGTTGGAAAGATACGGCTCGATGGGTTCGGAGAATTTTATTAATCGCTCGGAGCCTTCGAGGGCTTCGATGATTTCGGCGCGGAGCGGTTGGGCTGCAAAATCTCCAGACCTTGCAGAGGCGCTCCGAAGTCCGGAGACTTCGGACTCCAAAATCACCTTCTTCCCCACCCGAACTTTGCCGCCCACGAGGGCTTCCCACGTTAATTCGTCGCGGCGGCGCAGGAGGAGGAGCTCCACTTTGCCGCCGGTTTCTTTGTGCGCGAAAATTCGCGCGGGGATGACGCGGGTTTGATTGAGGACGAGGAGATCATCGGGGCGCAGAAAAACATCAAGGTCGTGAAAAACGCGATGCTCTACGTCCCCAGAATCGCGGCGCAGAATCAATAATCGGGATGAGTCGCGCGGCTCGGAAGGAGTTTGCGCGATGGAAGTTTCGGGAAGGTTGTAATCAAAATCTGACGTTTGCATTTGAAGTCCGAATGATAATGGATTAAAATAAAAAGCGTAAGCACAACTTAATCGCGGAGGCAACTATGAGACTCGGATTTTACGGCGCAGCGCAAACGGTGACGGGTTCGATGCATTTAGTAGAAGTGAACGGCTCGCGGTTGTTGTTGGATTGCGGATTGTATCAGGGGCGGCGAAAAGAGGCTATCGAAAAGAATAGAAAATTTCCATTTGACGTGAAAACAATCGACGCGGTGATTCTCTCGCACGCGCATATTGACCATTCGGGCAATTTGCCAAACCTTGTCAAGCAGGGCTATTCGGGTCCCATTTTTTGCACGCGCGCCACAGCCGATTTGACCGATGTGATGCTGCGCGATTCGGGACACATCCAGGAGAAGCAGGCGGAAAGCGCCAGTTATCACAACAAGAAACGCGGCGAGCCTGCGGTGGATCCGCTTTATACGGAAGAAGACGCGAAGAAGGTTCTTCCTTTGCTGCACGGCATTGATTACGATAAAGACTTTGAAGTAACGGAAGGCGCGCGCGCCGCTTTTTATGACGCGGGGCATATTCTCGGCTCGGCGGCGGTTTCTTTGCGTCTGGAAGAAAAAAAACAAAAACGTCATTTGTGGTTTTCGGGCGATATTGGCAGACGCAACATGCCGATTTTGCGCGACCCGATTTTGCCTAAAGACGATGTGGATATACTGCTGATGGAATCCACTTACGGCGACAAGCCGCACCGCGACCCCGAAGAAGCGTACCTCGAAATGAAAAAAATCATCCTGCGAACGCTGGAGCGCAAGGGCAAGGTTATCATCCCGTCTTTTGCGGTGGGACGCACGCAGGAACTCGTCTATAACTTAAGCCGTATGCACGATGAAGGCGACCTGCCCGCCGTGCCTGTCTATGTGGACAGTCCGCTGGCGGTGAACGCTTCGGATATATTCCGCAAGCATGACGAATGTTTCGACGCGGAGATGAAAGAATTGGTCCGCACGGGACATCCCGCGCTGGAATTCAAATTATTGACCTACATCAAAAGCCTCGAAGAATCAAAGGAACTCAATACGCGCACCGACCCGATGATTATCCTCTCGGCTTCGGGCATGGCAGAAGCGGGGCGCGTTGTGTATCACATCCGCTGGGCAATCGAGAATAAAAAGAATACCATTATGATTGTTTCATGGCAGTCGCCTGAGACGATGGGACGCCGCATCGCAGACCGCGAACCGCACATCAAAATATTTGGCGAGACGTACAAATGCCGCGCGGAGATTGCGACCATCGGCGGGTTATCGGCGCACGCAGGGCAAGACGGGCTGGTGGAATATGCGGCGGGAACGAAGAACAAAGCGGAATATATTTTCCTCGTTCATGGCGAAGAGAAGGGCGCGCTGCCGCTAATGGCAAAGTTAAAAGAAAATCGCGTAAAGCGCGTGTTCTATCCCGCCATGCGCACCAGCGTAGAGTTGTAGGGAAATTAGTCGAAGGTCGAAGGTCGGGACTTTTGACCTTCGACCTTCGACTCTTATAGCAATCTCGCTTGTCCCTGCTCGGTGTATGTGTATCCCAAATGCTCGTACGCCGATTTGGTCGCCACGCGTCCCTGCGGGGTGCGGTCTAAAAATCCCAATTGCAAAAGATACGGTTCGACCACATCCATAATCGTATCCTGCTCTTCGCTGATGGATGCGGCGATGGTGTTCAAACCAACGGGTCCGCCGTTATATTTTTCGATGATGGTTTTCAACACGCGGCGATCCACGTCGTCGAGTCCAAGCGGGTCTACCTGCAGCAAATCCAGCGCTTCTTTGGCAACCTTTTGATTGATGAGTCCATCCGCGCGGACTTGGGCGTAATCGCGCACGCGGCGCAGGAGTCGCAGCGCGATACGCGGCGTTCCGCGCGCGACGCGCAATTTCCTCGACGCCAGATTTATCCGCGCCGACCTTGAGCATCCCTGCGGCGCGCGAAACAATTTTTTTCATCGCTTCGTGATCGTAATAATCGAGACGATACACCGCGCCAAAACGCGCGCGCAGCGGAGCGGTGACCAGCGCGAGTCGCGTGGTTGCGCCGACAACGGTAAAGCGCGGCAACTTCAAACGGATCGAACGCGCCGAAGGTCCCTTGCCGATGACAATATCCAGCGAAAAATCTTCCATTGCGGGGTAAAGCACTTCTTCGACGGCGCGACCAAGACGATGAATTTCGTCAATGAAGATTACATCGCCCGCGCGTAAATTGGTGAGGATGGCGGCGAGATCGCCCGCGCGCTCGATGGCGGGTCCCGCAGTCACTTTGACATTGACGCCCATTTCATTTCCCAGCACATGCGCGAGAGTCGTCTTTCCCAAACCGGGAGGTCCATAAAATAAAACGTGATCCAGCGCTTCGCCGCGGTGCTTGGCGGCGTCAATCAGAATGGATAAATTTTCTTTGACCTGATCCTGCCCAATGAGATCATTAAGCATTTGCGGACGCAACGCGTTATCCACGCGGTCATCGGGTTTGGATTCAGGGTCGAGAGGGCTGGGAGTTTTGCTCATGGGGCGATTATAACAATGAATTCTCCCTCATCCCCAACCCTTCCCCCAACGGGGAAGGGAGTTAATTGTGAGGGCGGGAGCCAATTAAACCAAACAGGGATGACCTAGCTATGATCATCCCTGAGAAAAGAGCTCTTCGGCAGTCTGGCGATCATGGTCACAATGATGGTGACTTTAGACCCATGACTTTGCGTCGTCAGGTTTCCCTGATTTTGCCTTTCAGCTTGTCGGTCGGTCCTGATCAACTTTCGTTGATTTTAGACGCTCTGACTTTGCGTCGCCGTCTTTTGGCGGTTTTGCTTTTATCGGCAGTCTGGCGGTCCTGGTTCAGTTCAACTTTAGATCCATGACTTTGCGTCATCAGGTTTCCCTGATTTTGCCTTTTATCGGAGCAACTGTATTATTGCATAAATTAAATTGAGTTTCAATCACTCATCTGTTCTAGTTATAAAAAAGCATGTCATTGCGAGGAGGGCGATCTTCCCGACGAAGCAATCTTCTTTTGACGCGAGATTGCCTCGTCGCAAAGTACGCGACTCGCAATGACGACAACTATTGCACAAACGTCGCTTCGACGGTCATGCCCCACTTCAAGCGCGGATCGGGATTCTCGACGCGGATTCTCACAACGTAAAGAATATCGCCGCCCTGCTGGGTATACGCGTTGCTGATTTCAGTCACCGTGCCTTTGAGCGTCACATCGGGCAAAGCATCAGGAATAAGATTCACTTTTTGCCCGACGCTTAATTTCACCACTTCAAGTTCGGTGACGTCGGTTGTTTCGACAACCCAACTGCTGGAATCTTCGACGCTGACGGCGCGAGTCGCGGGGACGACCTGCTCGCCCGCTTTAACATTCACGTCCGCCACAACGCCGTCAAAGGGCGCGGCGATGATGAAGTTGGAAAGCGCGTCTTTTGCGGCTTCGAGGTTGGCTTTGGCAAGCGTAAGTTGATCTGCATTGGGACCGTCAAGGCTGATTTCGTATTGATGTTTCGCTTCCGCTTCAACGGCGAGGGACGCGTCATACGCGGCGCGGACTCCGTCGCGTTTGCGAATCGTCGCCTCAAGATCGCGCACAGCCTGATTGAAATCATCCTGCGCGTTATCGAGATTGGTTTTAGCGTTCTTGCGTTTGGCGTTGTCTTTATCGAGGTCTTTATATTTATCGAATTTATCCTGCGCGTCGGTTAAATCCTGTTGGCGATCTTCGACGGTTGCCCTGTCGTCCTCGATGCGATTCTCGATGTCGGTCACGTTGAGGTCGTCCCATTTCTTCTCGGCTTTGCCGCGCGCAATCTGCGCGTCCATATAAGCCTTCCAGAGTCCGGCGCGATCTCCGCTCTCATTGCGGAGCAGCGTATCGTAGGCGTTTTGCGCCACGACCACTTGCGCCTGCGCCTGCCCCGCGTTTGCAAGGCGGACAAGAACGTCTCCCTGCTTGACGGAATCGCCCGCCTTCACAAGAACCTGCTCCACAATGCCAGCCGCTTGAAAGGACAAGTTTGCGCCATGAACGGGCTGCAACCGACCTTCCGCCACCACTTCGTTTGAAACGACCATCTGTTCGGCAACAGGCGTGGGCGCGGGTTGATTTCCACATGCCGCAAGAAAAACCGCGGCGATTAATGTAAGGATTAATATTTTTTTCATTTGAAACCTTCTTCGATTGACGATTTTTTTATTCATACGCCAGCACTTCGCGGATGGTCAAACGCGCTGCGTTGCGCGCGGGGAAAATCGAGCCAAGCGCCGAAAGCAGCAAAACCAAAGCCAGCCATATTCCGTATCCAGCGAACGTGAATACCACTTTGATGGGAGTTTCAAATATGGCGATGCTGACGATGTAGGAGAGTAAATAAGTGAACGGGATGGAAAGCACAATTGCAAGCGTAAAAGAGATAAAGCCGATGACAAAACCTTCGGCGATGACGGTTCGCATGACGGCGGAATCGTCTGCGCCAATGGCGCGCATGATTCCAATTTCGCGCGTGCGCTCCAAAACGTTCATACTCATCGTGCCGGTCAATCCCGTGGCGCCGACAATGGCGGTCAGTACCGCCATGATGAGCAGGAACGCCACAAGAATATCCAGACTTTCGAGCGCGCTATCCAGCGAGGCAAGACCCGATTCCGCTTTACGGACTTTGAATCCTGCATCGCGGAAGAAGCGATCCAGTTTCTCAGCCATTGCATCCTGATATGCGCGGTCATGCTGAGCGGTTACAACGCGGAAGGATAAAGAGCGGTTTGGCAGGTTGGTGATTTGAGCGGCGTACTCGAGCGGAATGTACGCAAACACGCCCTCCTGCCCGACAAATTTGAACAACCCAATCACTTCCCACATTTCCTTGCGCCCGTTAACTTTTAGCGGAATAAAATCTCCGGGCTTGAGAGCTGGATAGGTATCGAGCGCCTTCTCGCTTAAGAGCAGTTTGCGCGCGTCTGTAGGCTGGAGCCAGCGTCCTGCAACCAGAATAGGCTCGACCAATTTGCTGCCGGCGGGCGGCGCGAAAACATTGATGTTCTCAGCCACCGTACCGTCAGGGTAGAGCATTTCAAACGAAAGGAATTGCCAGCCTTCCACCGCCAGCGTTCCCTCTTGCTGCAAGGCAAACTGTTCCACTTCATGGATGCGGTACGGCTTATCAAAATCAAGCGTGACGTCGGCGCGGAAATATTTTCCGATGTCGTTCATGTAATCGTGCAGGGTAACGCGCACGTTGAATACCGCGATAAAGATCGCGCCGCCCATTGTTAAAGTGAAGAGCGTCAGCATCAAACGTCCGCGGCGGCGAAAAGTATTGCGAATGGAAATAATAAACGGGCGCGGAAAGTGGATTCCGCGTTTGGCGAAGACATTCGTAATATGCACCAACGCCCAGTCGAACCAGCTAACGCGATCTTCTCCATGCGGTTTGTTTTCGTCGCCAGCCACATCGCCGCTAAGGGCGCGCAAAACCGTGATGCGCGAGCCGTTGATCACAGGCGCAATTCCCGCAATCAACGGGATGAGCAAGCCGATCGCAACTTGAATGACAAACGCCATCGGCACAATGCGATAACCGAGCAGGTTGAATCTCAGTTTATCGGCGATGAATGACGCGAGCGCGTATGCGCCCCATCCGCCCGCGGGGATCGCGACTAACAGCGCGAGAAAACTGAACGCCATAATAAGCGTGATGTACATGGCAAAGACCTGCCTGCCCCTGCCGCCGACCAATTTGATAACGCCGATATGACGCAAATGCTGACTGAGCAGCGCATCGAGCGTATTGGCGATCAGCGAACTGGAAAGGAAAACAATCAAAATGCCAAGCGCCATTAAAATACCGAGAATGGCGTTGATGACGTCAGCCAGCGGAAATTTATGTTTTTCAGAAAAACGCGAACGGATGACGTCTGTGCCGTTTCTTTCCAGCCTGTCTTTAATATCCGCGCCCGCTTCGTGGATGTAATCGAGATTATCCACGCCGTCAGACAAGGTCACATACGCGCGATTAAATAGGTTATCTGGCTGGCGCAGGGTCGGCATGGTCTTCATCGAAACAAAGCCAAGCGACGGGGCGAGGAAATCCCCCGCGCTGGAGCTGGAATCCTGCACGACGCCAACGATCTTTAATTGTTTCGTAGAACCGTCAGGCAGCTCAAGAACAATATAGTCGCCGACCTTAAAATCAATTTTTTCGAGCGTCCTCTTATCGAACAGAATCTCATCCTTTTTCGCTTCAACCGCCCCTTCAACAGGACTCAATAAGTTGACTTCGTTATCCCGAAAACTTTCGAATGCGATCAAATCCAGCGATATCCATACGTCGCTGTTGACTGTGCGCGCGCGGAAGTTGACCACGCGCCGCGCCTCTGCCTGCAAGACGCCGCGAATATTGCGGATGTTGGTCAGGACATCCGCGTCAAAATTCGCCGTCCGCAACTCGACGTTCGACGGGTTATTCGCCGCGTATGAAACGCTCATATCGTTAGAGATAATCTGATATGCGCCCGCGATCACCCCAATCGAAAATACGCCCACCGCGATGGAAAAAACCACCAGCAGAGTGCGCGCCTTGTTATCCCATAGATCGTGCAAAACCTTACGCCATCTTGGTCGCATGATACGTTTTCCCTTACCCTAGCCCTCTCCCTTTGGGGGAGGGGATTAACTCCCTTCCCCCCAAAGGGGGAAGGGTTGGGGATGAGGGGAATCTCCTACTTCAACAGTTCGTTAACTTCGCTGCCTGAATACGGTTTGACGATCACGTCTTTTACGCCATCGCGCAGGAATTGCGTGACGCGTTCGGGATTGATCGCGGTGGTGAGGATGACGGTCTTGGCGGTCAGACCAGACTTGGCAAGAGCAGCCAGAACATCGGTCACAGAAACGGATGCGATATTGGAGGCGATGACCGGATTCTCGGTGGAGGCGATCGGCCATCTCTTCGGCG
>JAQTWR010000022.1 GCA_028689195.1 Anaerolineales bacterium
GGTTTAACGTTGATGCAGCCATGCGAACGCCGCTCGCCGAAATCGTTATGCCAGAACGCGCCATGAATGGCAACGCCTTCCCCGCTGATGAAGGTACACCATGGAACGGCAGGCGTGGAATATCCCGATTGCGCGCTGCCTGCCGTCATATTTTGGGAAATAATTTTTCGCCAAGCCGAAAGATCGCCCACAGGAGTTGCATACTCGTCAGAGATCGCGCCCGTTAAAGGATCAAACACCTTTCCGCTGGCGACGCGACAAAAATACACTTCGTTATTTCCTTCAAAACAGGACAAAGTTTGATATGTGACGCTGACAACGATCTTTTTCTCATTCGGGTCCACATCAGGGCTAATCGGCGCAACATCCTCATTAGTAAGGACTTTCACGCCCGCGCCGTCGAGCCAGAAAAACTCGCCGTACGCGCCGTAGCCATAACCGTGACCATCCGCGCCTTCGTTCCAGCGATATTCTGTAAAGCCGTTGTTCTGTCGAATCTGATCAATCCAAATCGTCTGACCATAATAAACGCGCGGCGGAAAATTATAAGTTTGATGATCTTTCATCCACGGCGAAGCGACAACGCCGTCAAGTGTCAGATCAATATATGGCACGGTCACCTCCGCCCAAAAGCCGGGCTGCCCTGCGGGGATTTCGGTAATCGGCGCGTTAGGCAAATTCCGCGTGGGCTGCACGCGCGAAGACCAAATATATCCCTGCGGCGCTTCGAGATATTTTTGATTCGTCAAGCCGACCACGTTGCCAATCACCTCGCGCTGCCACGGCACCAAACTATCAGCGGGCAACATGCCAATTGACGTATTCAAGATCGGGTCGTTCGTGGGGCGGCTGCGAACATCGGTATCGTCTACGAGCCTGCCGATAATTTCGCTGCTTGGAAATTGCGGCAAGCGTTTTGGCGCATAAAGTTTTTCATAATAGGTTTCAATCTTAAACGGTTTGAAGGCGAGCGCGCCAAGCCCAACGCCTGCGACCTTCAGAAAATCTCGACGGGAAATTCTTCGATTCATGTTTTCACCTTTTCAATTATGTAGGACAGGCTTAAGCCTGTCCTACGGCAAAGCATACTTGCAAACAAAACCAACGTCAACGGAGTTGTGAGGAAGCATTAATCTTTCAAATACGTTTCCAGCGCGCGCAGACAATTGGCGCTCAACTTATGCCCCACTTCGTCTTCGCAGTATGTAATTCGCGCGCCAGCCTGTTCCATCAACGCGATGGACGCGCGCGCGGTCAATTGGAATCAATTGGTCTTGCGTTCCGTGCGCGACAAAAACATTTTTACCAATCAGCGGCTTTTCACGAATCACGCCTTCCATGCCCGATGGAACAAAACCAGCCAATACGCCCATCTTGCGGACTCGCTGCGGAAAGCGCATACCCACGATGTTGGTCATAGCCGCGCCCTGACTAAACCCCATGACGTCGAACTGCGCGGAATTGATCTTGACCGACGCGGAGTAATCGTCCACAAAACGCATCAACGCTTCGGCGGCGGGCGTCAATTTTTCGGCGCTGGGGCGACCAAACGAATCGGGGTCATTCGGTCGCCACGAGAATCCGCTTGGGTCGGCGAGATGCGGCGCGCGCGGCGCGACCATCCAATAATCGGGGGAAAGCGCGCGCGTAAAAATCCACATCGAATTTTCGTCGCCCGTCCATCCGTGAAGGAGGAGCAATAATCGCGGGTTGGGAGAATTTGAAGCGCGGACGCGCAGCGTCCAATCGCCATAGGTGATGAGTTGGGTATTAGTCGCGGCTTGCACGTTTTGTAATCCAATCTAAAATATAAAGCGAAAGAAAAATCAGCCCAATAGGAACGAAAGCGCCGAGCAGACAGAAGAGCCCCATCATCGCCGCGCCCGCGCCGTAGATGAGATAAATCAAACCGACGCCGATGACGAAGAGCAAAAATAACGCGCCAACAATCAAACGCGCGTTTGTATCTTGAACGTATTTGCGGAGATCGCGGGTCATAGCGCCTCGTAATGACGAATCATTTCTTTCCAAAAAGCAGTTTAGTCGCGCGATACCCCCACGATGTAACGCGCTTGACCTGCGGCAAAACTTCTTTCAGCGCGTCCTCGCCCAACTGCGCCACATCAGCAACCGAAACTTTCTCGAGCAGGTCAATGTCATGCACGTTGGGGCGGACGATCACGTCGGGCGCGTCCAACATCAAACGGAAGTGGGAAACCGCGCGGCTGCTAATATCCACGCCGCGCATGAAAATATCATAGGACTGGGCAATATTCATGCGCGTAATACGCTCTACGATCTGGCGCGGAATCATGCTCGGCACGGGAATGGTATACGGGCGCATGGGTTTATCCATTGGGTCGCTGAGGACGACGGCGATAATCGGCAAGTCGGGGGATAACATGCGCGCCACCGAAACAGGAACGGGATTCAACACGCCGCCATCCATTAATTCCCAACCGTTCAAACGATGCGGCGGAAAAATTCCCGGCACCGCGATGGTTGCCAGAATCGCGTCTTTCAACCTGCCTTCGGAGAGAATCACCTCGCCGCCCGTGTGAATATTCACCGCAGTCACCGCGCATGGGATTTTAAGGTCGGCGAAGGTTTTCTCGCCGACGACTTCATCGAGCCACTTACGCGCGCCCGAAAGCCCAAGCAGCGCGGGACCGTCTTCGGAATCGCGCCCGTAGAGTTGGGTCTGGTCTACCAATTCAAAGATGCGTTGAAGTTCTGCGGGCGAATATCCCACAGCATATAAAATTCCAACCAAGCCGCCAAAACTGGTGCCCGCGACTGATTTAATCTTATAGCCTTCTTTTTCAAGACGACGAAGAACGCCGATATGCGAGTTCCCTTTGGCGCCGCCGCCGCCTAATGCCAGTGTGATTTCCATAATTTTTATCTTTGTAGTTTGATTGTTATGCAGTTTGTTAGACTGCGTTGAAGGACGCTATTATACCTTTAGAAAACGCGCGCCAAAGTCCCTGCGAATTCCCAAATAAAAAATCCCGCTATAAACGGGATTTTTATCTTACTTGCGCGGACTTATATGGTGCCCCCACGGGAATTCGTGATAGGGGCGCACTTTGCTATTAACGGTAACAAAGGTGGCGGCATTATACCAAAGATCTCATTATCTTCAGGATTTTTTTTAGATCGTCTTCAAGGAGGCGGTAATTGACGTTATTTGTCTTTATCGAGTTGGCGCTGAACACGGGTCTCATCACCCTTGTATTTCAGCATGAACTCATCATAGTGATCCTGCCGTACATCCGAGATGTACTTCACGAACAACATGACGAGGATGTAATCCTTGTACTGGGACGGGTCCACGGTGCCACGGAACGTGTCACAGGCTTTCCAGAGGATGTTGTTGATTTCGTCCTGGGTGATGGGGGAGGAGGGGAGAGTCATAGATGGATTTTACTTTATCTAATAGACTTCTTGCATAAGTCAAAAATAAGTAAACCTTTGCCACAGATTTCACGGATTTACACAGATTTTTTTTGAATTCATCCGTGAAAATCTGTGTAACCCGTGGCTAAAAATACTTTTGCAAGAGGTCAAATACATTAAAGGTGCGGAAATCAAAAGCCGCCCACGCAATTTGCGCAGGCGGCACGAAGGTATATCTACGTCCCCATTGAAAGCCTCGTGGGACGTAACGCCTGCGGGGCTGATTATTCAATTATAGGGTGGGTGGGAGGTCTGGTCAATTACAAATGTCACCTCTTTGGGCGTCAGGGTTTTGCCTGCTAATCGAGGTGAAATATGATTGAAAAAGCGAGATAAGATTATTTTTTACCCAAATGCTGACGTACAAGGTAATTGAACGTGGTGATTTTGAACTGATCTATTGCTGCTCTTCCTGATTATCTCCACCCTCTTTTCCACTTTTTCTCAAATGAAAGTCCCTGTTGGCATGCTACAAGAATCGGACCGAAGAATTCTTTTATCGTGTTCATCACCTGCTTCATAACGGCATAATCCTGCCGCTTGACCTTGCGCGTGAATGCGTTCCATTGCGCCGTTTTGTTTTCCGCAAATTCAGGGAAGAATATGGAGTGGTTTTCGGTTGGCAGGTCAGTATCCCTGTTTTGGAATGTCCTTTGCAGGGCGTCTTGCATGATCAATCCGTCGAATTCAAATTCGTCGAACATTATGCAGAGATCGTAAAAATCTTTCATGCGGCTGTTTGCCATGCCGAGGACGATCATCGCCTGGAATTTTTCCGCAGCGATAGTCTCGCGCGGACACCCATAGACCTGCGGCGCAGGGAAATCGAGCAGGATCGGGTATTCTATCTTTTGGGGCGCAGGCGTGACAACGTCCGCAAAGCCGATATCAACTTGAATGGAGATCCGTGTTTTGTCCAAATGCGCCAACACATTCACGCGGACGCCTTCATATTCAGCGTCTTCTTTGATTCTTTCGACACTGATATTTTTATCAAATTCCAAACCGTCGGGCTCGACTTCCAGTTTACAGATGTCCTCGAACAAAACCTTGATATGTTCGAGTGTGTTCAGCGCATGTCCAAGCAGGTCAACATCGCGGGTTGGGCGAAAATTTGCCATGCCCCACGCCTTAAACATCAACGCACCCTTCAAGACGAATTGGCGCGAATACGGCGAGAGCGAAAGCCTGTACAGCAGTCGTTCGATTCCGTAGTATTGAATCAACTCGTTAAAAGGCTGGTTCGTTTCGCGCGATTTATTCAACAACCTTTGGTAAACGGACGCGGATAAATTCCTGACGGGCTTGTTCATACGAGCGCCTCCAAATAGGGGAGAATGATTCGTTCAACTCTATCCACGCTGGCAAAGCGCAGGATTTGATCGGGTGTGCATTTCTTTCCGCGCAGACCTTCGCGCAGCGCTTCCAGAGCGACGTCCATCCCAACCTTGTTGCGGAACTTGAAACAATCCGCGATGGTTTTAGCGACGCCATATACTTTAATTTCCACGCTGTCTATCTTATGCGTTTCAATTCCCGCATTGAAAGGTTCGGAGGAAACCCAGAAAAACCGCGTGGGCGGATGCTGAATGCGCGGCTTTTCCGAATCCTTTGGCAGCGCCACATACACCTCATACGGAATTTGCGTGGTGATTTGATGAAAATACAAAGCGGAGATCAGGCATATTACTCCCTTTGGAATCTGCAGCGAGACAATCGCGAGGTCGGGGTCGCTGCTCCACGGGGCAGAATTTGCCAGACGATACAGCCCGCGCCCCTCGGTAACGACCAGCCCCTCGTCGCGCATTTGATACAGCGTGCGCGGCTGAATCCCCTGCCTGAAAATTTGCGCCGAACGCATGACGCCGTTTTGCTTTTCAAAAACCTTAAGTGCGGATTGAATGTTTTTGTCCATAATAGAATTAACCTTATTTATTGCTTTACAAGGTTAATTCTATTCATCGCGACGAAAATGTCAAGTACACAAAATCAAGGACCGCCAGTTCCGACTTTCACCTCTGCCACCAAAGCTACCTGCACTATAGACCTGTTGCCAAACGCTGCGGAGAACCCGCTGAAGTTCGTACACAGGCAAGAGAATTATACGACTCAAAGCAAAGGTCGCGAATAACATACAGCCTGTTCAAAAACAGGCTGTATGCTGTGAGAAGAGCAAAGATTAGAGCGCCGCGTATACCAGCGCAACAACTATGCCAAAGATCATGTGACCCACCAGCCCGCCCATGAAAGCCATCGCGCCGCCGTTGTTGGTCATCCACATGCCGGGGGCTTTGACCGCGCCGCTTTTAATTCCGACGTGCATCATGGGGATCATCGCCATCATCATGCCCACGATGAGCCAATGAACCGCGCCAAAGACCAGTCCACTGATCCAGGTCGCCGCGCCGATACCCGACGACCACAAGAAAGCATAGATTACGGCGAACACCATGCCCATCATCAGGTGCATCATCCAGCCCAAAACCGCGTTCGATTTTTCGCTGAACATGCTGCCCAGCAAATCCACAATGTCCATGTTGGGCATTCCCATTTTCGGCGCCATCTTCAAAATCATGGTGAAGACCAGCGTAGCGACAATTCCCGAAATTACTGCATTTAGAATATTCATGTTTATCTCCTTGTTTGATACAATTTTTGTTTCTTGCATGACTGATAGCGAAAGGGTGGCAATAACTTACTTTTCTTTTTTGGAAACATGAACAGGTAAAAAATCGCGGCAGGTTGCTATCCATAAAAAGATACAAGGGAGATGAGCCATGTCAGCAACAAAAATCTTTCAATCATTGAGGGGCAGAATTGCATACACCGACACTCGGAATGGCGAACGCGCATTGATCTTTATGCACGGATTGCCAACTTCAAAAGAGATATGGAATCCCGTTCTGCCTTATTTACCATCAGACTGGCGTATGATTGCGTTTGATCTGTTGGACTACGGCGAATCCGAAAAAATAAACCAGCCCATTAGTCAAGTTGAACGCGCGGATATGCTTGACGAATTACGCGCGCATTTGAAGTTGGATAAATTCATCCTGGTCGCGCATGATCTAGGTTCGTCGGTGGCGATTGATTACATGGGGAAATATGCGCAGCGCGTCGAAAAATTGGTCTTGATGAGTCCGCCTGTTTATCCGGATTTCAAAGAGCCGTCTATCGTCAAATTGGTAAGAGTTCAAGGCTTGGGAGAAGCGCTTGTTCGTTTATTGAAACCTATTCTTCTAAAAGTGGGGATTTTGCAAGGCATGGTTCACAAGCAGCGCCTGACATTTGACCTGTTCAACAGTATCGCAAGAGGTTTTGAAGGCAACAGCGGGAATGCCGCGTTGCTGCGCATCCTGCGTTGGGGCAGCCCCTTCAATATATTCAAGAATTATCCCACCATCATCGCTTCCATCCGCGTTCCCACGTTGGTTTTGCAGGGACAACGCGACCCATACATCCCGGAGGATCAAGTGACGAGATTGCGCGACACGATTCCCGTCTGCAAATTGGTGTTTATTGAAGATGGAGCACATTTTCTGCCAATGGACACGCCGCAGGCAGTGGGGCGGGAGATTACGCAATTTATAGCCGCTTGAAATAAAAACGCCATCTGCAAAGATGGCGTTTTTATGATCAAAATATCTTTTGGAGCGTGTCTTGTATAACCTGCTCAAGTTGGTTTGGGTCAGGGGTGTTTAGACTCGCCTGACCTTGTCGGTTTATCTTTTTCTGAACCGCCTTCAGGAATTGTTCAGTTTCCTGCAGATGCGCGGGATGACGCAATACAAACTCTGTCAACATTGCGGCATCATCGCACTGTCCCCGCTCAGCCAGGATAAACGCCAGCCCAGATAAAGTATCAAGCATATCCGGGATTAACACGGCGATTTTGGCGCATTCAAGCGCGCGCAGGTAGTGATATTTCGCGGCGGGAAAATCTTCAAGCAGGACGGAGGTATGTCCCAGGTTGTTTTCCGCGATACACATCCCGCGGTGCAATCCCATTTCAGCGAACAGCACGCTTGCCTCGTGATAAAGAGGTTTTGCTTCCGCTGGTTTTTCCTGCAAACGCTTGATTTCACCGAGATTCAACAACGCGCCGGCCATCGCATGGCGATTGCCTAACTCACGCGCCAGTTTCAAACTTTCCTGTAAATATCTTTCGGCTTCAGCGTATTCAGCCACCATCGTGGCGATCGTACCGATTCGATTTGCGGCAATTGCCTTGCCGTTCAAATCATTGATCTGCGTGTATGTTTGATATGCATCAATAAAATCACTGCGGGCTGAGTCATAATCACCAATGGACATGTTATTCAAACCGCTGAGGATATACAGCCTTGCGGACACATTCTTATCTTCCCTAGGATTCTGCCCGATAATGGCGCGCGCTGCGGTGAGTTTGGAAAGCGCGCTGCGATAGTTTCCTTGCGCTCGAAAAATATCCGCCTGCAAGCCAAGCGCCAGCGCCTGCCTTCCTTTTAACTTTGACGCCTCTGCCTGATCAAAAGCGCGCTGCAAGAGTCTGTCTGCGTCTGGATATTGCCCTTTGTCGGTGAGCGCTTCTCCGGCTTCCAAAAGCAGATCCATGTGGAAAGGGTCGCTGAGAGGGATGGAATTTAAAGCCTGTTCAAGGCTTTGTAACAAAAGCGGAAAACCTTCTGGGTTTTCCGTGCTTTTGATTTGTTCGATCACTTGCTTTGCTTGCTGCTGTGCATCAGACATGGGAGTTCTCCTATACTGCACCTGCCATCATTCGTTTCAATGTATCATATTCTTCTTTGCAATCAGCGCATATGGATAAATGACGTTCTACAAGCGGTAAAAGATTTGAGACGTCTTCACCGCGCGCCGCCAGCTCGACAAATTGATCGAGTACGGCAAAGACCTCATCACAGGTTAATTCAATCTCCTGTGTATTTTCCAGCATTCCCATTATTTTTTGAATCATCGCAGGGTTGGGCTGCTGCATCTCAGCCCTATCGCGAGGTTGCCGCTGTTTTTTAGGAAATAGCCGATTTAAAATGTCACTAATGTTCATATGTGTTTCACCGTCAACTCACTAGATATACATCTCTGTTAATCTCTTACCCTGTAATTTTTTCGAATACAGCCAGAATTTGACTGGGTGTCAATCCATTTTCTTCAAGACGATGCTTTAATTGCAAACGCGCATCGTGCATTAGTTTATAAAGGGCGTTACGATTGGAACCTATATGCTGCGCGGCTTCCTCCAAAGGCATTCCTTGCATTGCCACCATCATGAGTACCTTACGCTGCTTTTCAGACAACTCTTCCATGATAATGCGATTCACTAATTGGATCAGCTCGTTGCGTTCCAGCAAGACCTCCGGGTTAGGTTGGTTGTCTGCGACTTCATATGAAGGCATATCTGGATCGTCACCCACCATCATATCTGGCAGGGGAACATTTCTCCACCGCACACGGCGTAATTCCGTTAACGCTGCCCGCACAGCGATCTTCTGAACCCAGGTTGTGAATTGACTACGTCCCTCAAATGTGTGCAAGTTATCCAGCACGCGCATTAATGATTCCTGCGTGACTTCTTCTGCGAGCGCTTCAAATTCAGGACTCTCAACTGAAATCTTTCCTGAAAGTGCATACGGCAAGCCCCGCATAATCAGTGCGCGCAAATCTTCCAGCGCAAGCGCCTGTTTGTCGCCCCCAGCGCGTAGGTCATTTAGCCATTCATCATTAGTGCGTTTCATGATTGTATTATAAGTCAGTTTGTTTTGCTAATTCATGGAATAAACCATCAGATTCTAACCGCCGTTTCAAACGCAGGCGCGCATCGTGGATCATTTTGAAATAGTCCTGCCGCTCCATTCCTAAACGCTGCGCGACTTCTTCTTTTGGCATTCGAGACATGATCATAGATCGGAGGGCAATGCGCTGGTTATCGGTTAACTCCTCTTTAAAAACGCGGTGTATATATTGCATGAAGTTTACACTCCAACTCATTATACATACTGGACGGAACTTCAGGAAAGCCGTCTCCAAGTTTACCGCCCTGCCAGCGCTTTGACCGCAGATCATATAGAGCCTGTCGAATTACAAGTTTAAGCGCCCAAGTAATAAAAGCGCTGTGTCCTTCAAAAGTATCCAGATTTTCCAATACATGCATAATTGTTTTTTTTGCTATGGATTTGACAAATGTTTCAAATTCCGGATCATCAGGTGATAGCTTTCCTGAAAGCGCATTGGGTAAACCTTCCACAAATATGGCGTACAAATCTTGCAACGCCTGAGCCTGACGATCTCCATCGGCACGCAAGTCTGCAATCCATTCGTTGTTGGTTCGCTGATCCATGCTGTGATTATACGTCATCGCTTCTTTCATAACAGCATTATTTTTGGGAAGGTGTGGACAGGTTGTGCAACCGAGTAAAATGACTTGTTATTACGATGCCACGATTGTAAGAGAATGCCACCTTTTTATATCGGATAGTTATCCTTAAGAACAGAGGTATTGTATGAATCTCACTGATATTCCCACCCTGACCACTGCCCAAATGATCGAGGTGGATCGCGCCATGATCGAGGATTACCATATCGAGTTGATCCAGATGATGGAAAATGCCGGGCGCAGTTTAGCGGAGCTGTCGCGTCGTCAAATGGGAGGAACAGTGAAAGACAAAAGCGTAGTCGTCCTCTGTGGAAGTGGAGGCAATGGCGGGGGCGGAATGACTGCCGCGCGTCGTCTGCATAATTGGGGCGCACAAGTCACGGTTGCGTTGAGTAAATCGGTGGAGGAATTTCGCAGCGTTCCCGCGCATCAGTTGGATATCTTGCAACGGATGAATATTCCGATTGTAGAATCTGCCTCGCTTCCTGTAGCCGTTGACCTGATCTTGGATGCGGTTATTGGTTACAGCCTAAGCGGATCTCCGCGCGGCAGAGCAGCGGATCTTATTCACTGGGCAAATATGCAAACTGCCCCAGTTTTTGCTTTGGATACACCCTCTGGTTTGGATACGAACGAGGGGCTGGCATACGAACCTACCATTTGCGCAACTGTTACCTTGACTTTGGCTTTACCAAAACAAGGTTTATTGAATCCCAAATCAACAATTTATGTTGGCGAACTATATCTTGCAGACATTGGCGTACCTTCAGAATTATATGAAAAAATGGGAATTTCTATGCCGCCCCTGTTTGTCGAACAAGATATTATTCGCATTAAATTATAAGGAACATAATGACCAACGAGACAGAAAATATTCCTCCCCACCCCCGCGATACCAGCAAAATAATTGCGCTGATTGCCTGGGCATTGTTGTTGATTGGTTATTGGTGGTATACCAGCGCCAACGGGTTGACACCCATGCAGACTATGCAGGACTTGATTAACTTTGTCTCCGAAAGCCCTTATGGTTTCCCGATTTACGTTTTGGTGTATATGATTCGACCTGTGTTTTTATTTCCTGCAACATTAGTGACGATGACCGCCACGTATCTGTATGGTCCCGTGCAAGGGATTGCCTATGCTTTGGTTGCCAGTAACCTTTCCACGATGGTGGCGTATTTCATTGGGCGTTTCTTTGGCAGCGGATTTCTCCGAAACATCGAGCAAAACAAAACCATCGGAAAGTATGCCGAACGTTTGCGTCAAGATGGTTTTCAAACAACTTTGATTTTGCGCTTTCTGTTTTTACCCTATGATTTAGTCAGTTATTTTTCAGGCTTCCTGAATATTGACCTGCGCTGGTTTATGCTGGCGACGGTGTTGGGCAGTATTCCCGGAACGATTTCATTTGGCATGTTGGGCGCATCCATTCAAGGCGACTTTGCGTCACAAAGCGTTTCGCTCGACCCGTCCGCGCTTCTAATTTCGGCGGCGATGTTCGGGTTTAGCATCCTGATGTATCGCCTCGTGCGGAAAAGGGAAGCAGCGCAAAATTAATTTTGCGCTACCCGCTTGGAAATGCTTTGCGAAATTCATTCACTGCCTTTTGCCCGTTGCGTTCCAGCGCTTTGTAAAACTGATCGCGCTCTTGATTACGATAATCCAACCGCTCCACGTGGAAAGGTGCGAGTCTCTCGCCTGCCTTGCGCCGCTGCGGGATTTGAGAAAAATATTGGATGGCGTTTTCAACATACGCGCCTCTCAAAGCCTGATTTTTCCGCGAGCGTGAATCGGGAAGCGGTTCATCCGTTTTGGGGTGATGAACGCTGCGTTCCGCCCGATGACGCGGACAGCAACTACCGCATGGCGCGGGACGCGCTGCGCGTTTCCATTCCCGAAGAAAATATTCACCGTATCTACGGCGAACTTGCACCCGAATCTGCGGCGTATCTCCAAAAAATGAACTGCGTTCTTTTTTTGGAGATACGCCGCAGATTGATTTAATCCTGCTGGGATTAGGAGATGATGGACATACCGCTTCACTCTTTCCTAAATCGCCCGCGCTGAAAGAATTAACCCGCTGGACGATTCCTGTTGAACATACAACGCCCCCGCCGCCATTCGTACCGCGCGCTACGTTGACTTTGCCTGTCATTAACAACGCGCAAGAAGTTTTCTTTCTCGCTACGGGTTCAGGAAAAGCAGCGCGAGTTTCAGAAATACTTGGTAACGCCCCTCCGCCAACTGAATTGCCTGCCCGCGTAGTTCATCCCATCAGCGGAAATCTTTCGTGGCTGTTGGACACATCCGCCGCCGCGCTGTTACCAGAGAATTAATAAATCCACAAAAACATCCGAGACCATTGCTGATCTCGGATGTTTTTGCAATGTAAGAAGATTGCCATGATGAATATCCCTAATGTATGGATTTTCTAGTTGTGAAAATAGACGAAACAGAAATAACAAGCAGTAAATGATTTGCACTGGAGTTAAATAAAAATGGAAGCGAAAAAAGTTGCGCTCGTGATGGTTGACATCAGCGGATACACCCATTTCATCCGCGCTCAAAAAATGAGCGCGATCCACGCCGAGGAAATTATCTTTGACCTTCTCGAAGCGGTCATTGACCGCGCCGAACACCCGCTGATTTTGAACAAACTGGAAGGCGACGCGGTTTTCCTCTACGCCGAAATAGGCGACGCAGACCCTGTTAGTGTTGCCCGCGATGTGGCAAAACAAGCGCAAGGATTCTTTGACGCCTTTTACTCCTGCGCTCAAACGCTCACCAAAGAACGGGCGGAGTGCAACTGCAATGCCTGTCAACGCGTGCATGATTTACGACTCAAGATTCTATTGCATGTTGGCGAAGCCGTATTCAGAACCATTCGCCAGTTCAATGAACTGGCAGGAGAGGACATTATCACTGTTCACCGCCTGCTCAAAAACTCCATACCAACGCGCGAATATATTTTGATGACAGAACCATTCTACGAGCTTGTCGGGCGTTTGCCAAACATGGCATACAGTTCCAGAGTAGAGCAATATGAAGATTTGGGCGCACTGATAGTTCATGTGTTTAATCCGCAAGCGCCTGAGCTGAGAAAAAATCTAATTCCGCCAATTACGTTCAATCTGTTTTAGAAAAGGAAAATAATATGACTACACTACATGCCGCTCAAAGTTTTGGGCAATCCATTTGGTTCGATAATATCCGCCGCGCCATGCTTGACACGGGCGGGTTGGCGGGGCTGATTGTTAAGGGCGTAACGGGCGTGACGTCCAACCCAACGATTTTTGAGAAAGCCATCGCGGGCAGCGCGGATTACGACAAAGCCATCCGCGAATTGGTTCAGGCTGGAAAATCGCCGATGGAAATTTATGAAGCGCTCGCGTTTGAAGACATTGCCCGCGCCGCTGATTTACTGCGCCCGATTTATGACAACACAAACGGGCAGGACGGTTACATCAGCCTTGTGGTTAATCCCACGTTGGCAAACGATACCAAAGGCACGCTCGCCGAAGCGCGGCGTTTGTTCAAAACTTTGGCGCGTCCCAACTTGATGATTAAAGTTCCCGCCACGCCCGCTGGAATTCCAGCCATTGAAGCGTTAATCTCGGAGGGGATTAATGTCAATGTCACGTTGATCTTTTCCATCGAGCAATACCGCGCAGTCGCGCTTGCATATCTTGCGGGGCTGGAAAAATTCGCGGGGAACAAAGGCGACTTGTCCAAAGTATCTTCTGTCGCGTCGTTTTTCGTCAGCCGTTTAGACACCGCGCTTGATCCAATTTTGGCGCAAGGCGGTCACGCTGAACTGCAAGGCAAAATCGCCATCGCCAATGCCCGCGCCGCTTATGGATTATTCATCGAATTATTTTCTGGCGAGCGCTGGCAAAAACTTCAAGAGCAAGGCGCGTACCCGCAGCGTCCGCTGTGGGCAAGTACTGGCACAAAGAATCCGCTTTATCCCAACACATTGTACGTGGATAGTTTGATTGGCAAGAATACGGTCAATACCGTGCCGCCTGAAACGCTCATTGCTTTTCTCGATCATGGTAGAGTAGCGGAAACGCTCGCCAGCGGACTCGCGCAAGCACAAGTCGACCTGCAACAATTAGCCGCGCTTGGCGTGGACTTGAAATCAGTCACGGATAAATTATTAGAAGATGCTGTCGTTTCGTTCTCGCGTTCTTTTGAATCGCTCATGGCAAGCATTACCCAAAAGCAGGAAAATATTTTAGCGAAGAAAACTTTACTGACCTTAAATGTTGGAACGTATAAAAAAGTTGTAGATGAAGCCCTGATGGAAATCAGGAGTAAGCAAGTGATGTCCCGCATTTGGGAGTGCGATTACACGGTTTGGAAACCCGAACCGACTGAAATCACAAATCGGCTGGGATGGCTGAACAGCCCCGCAGTTATGCGCGAACACGTCGGACACTTCCGCGCCTTTGTTGAAACAATCAAAGCGGATGGTTTTGAGCAGGCGTTACTAATGGGCATGGGCGGTTCAAGCCTTGCGCCCGAAGTGTTCAGCAAAATTTTTGCCGACCCAAAAACAGGCTTGAAAAAAGGCTTATCCATTTTAGACAGCGCCGACCCGCAGGCTGTCCTTGCGGTGGAGAAAACGCTTGATCTGGAAAAGGCCCTGTTTATCGTCTCCACCAAGTCAGGCGGAACGGTGGAAACATTTTCATTCTTCAAACATTTTCACAATCGCGTCGCCGGGCGAGTTGGGGTAGAGAACGCGGGCAAACACTTCATCGCCATTACCGACCCAGGCAGCGGACTTGCGGATACTGCCGCGCAATATAAATTCCGCGAAACTTTCTTGAAT
>JAQTWR010000343.1 GCA_028689195.1 Anaerolineales bacterium
AGCCTCCGCCGAAGCGGTCGCAAAGGGAATTCACGGGCAGGCGCTGACTCCGTTTTTGCTGGGCAGAATCAGCGAATTGACGCAAAGCAAATCGCTGAAAGCGAATCTCAGTCTGCTGCTGAACAACGCCAAACTTGCGGCGCAAATTGCGGGCGAGATTTCTACAAGTAAAAGGACGAAGGTGGTGTAAAGCAGTTATCAGTAATCAGTTATCAGTTGGCAGTTGTCTCGCATGGATGAAAACATGCGAGATTTTTTTATGCAAATGATAAAATACCGCCATGAAATTTAACTGGAAAAAAACATCGGGCGCCGCCGTTGGAGCGAGTCTGCCGCTTGCCATGCTGTTTGCAAATCAACTCGGTTTGGATAACAACTCCGTTTGGGGCGCAAAACGGTTGATAATTTTCTTCGCGGGAATATTTATTCTCGCCGTCGCTTTGTTATATCGCGAAGGCAACTTCATCGGGAAAATTTTCAACTCGCATGAAGGGCGGTTGTATTTGGGCGTTGGCGCGCTCGGCGGGGCAATCCTTATTTTTTACGTTTGGTGCGTCAGCATTGGGACATGGTCAACGTGGTATTACGAAACGAATTATTACGACCTGCAAGCCGCCGCGTTCCGTCACGGACAGATCGCGCTGGAAGTTCCGCCCGACCCGAAACTGCTCGCCTTCAACGGATTCGACGTTTACGAACCGTCCAACCGCGAAGGGATTCCCGTTTTATGGGACGCGACCTTATACAAAGGCAGATACTATCTTTACTGGGGACCCGCTCCCGCGCTCGTCCTCGCGGCTGTGAAATTATTTTATACAAAAGAAGTCGGCGATAACATTCTCACTTTTGCGTTTCTTTCGGGAACTTTTCTATTACTTGTTTTAGTCATTCTCGAATTACGAAAAAAATATTTTTCCGAAACGCCGCATTGGGCGGTCTTATTGGGAATTGCCTTTGCGGGCTTGGTCAACCCCATGACGTATATTTTATTCGAGCCGCGCACTTACGAAGCCGCCATCATCGCCGCGCAGTTCTTCTTGATTTTTGGAACTTATTGGCTCGTCACGGCGTTCGACCGCCCGACTATATTAAGATTTGCATTGGCGGGGACTTTCCTCGCGTTTGCCGTCGGCTCGCGCACCACGTTGATTCCGGCGGTGGGATTCCTCGCGCTCATCACGTTGATTTGGGCGTTCAAAACGCAGCGTGACAACGCCATAAAATTCACCGCATCCATCGCGCTGCCATTGACGATTGGCGCGGTTAGTTATGCGTTATACAACTATGCGCGCTTTGGCTCTTTCACCGAGTTCGGGCTGCGCTATCAACTCACCAGTTACAATCTTTACGAATTACTCGGCGAGACGTTTTCGCTGGCGTACATTCCGCCCAATTTATACAAGACGCTTTTCAATCCCTTTGAAATCCGCGCCATCTTCCCCTATATTTTTCCCACGCGCTGGGCGGGACCTTCGCTGCTGGAAAACGCAAACTATCCAAGTTTTTATTTGCTGCTCGCCGAAAGCATTACGGGAATTTTTATCGGCAGCCCGTTTATGGTCTTCGCCTTCATTACGGGACTAAATAAAAACGCGCGCTGGATTCTCTCCGCGTTGGCGGGTTCTGCGTTTTTGAGTTTTTTCACGCTTCAGATATTTTTCTTCACCACCATGCGCTACCTGCTCGACTTGATTCCCACGCTGACCATTCTCGCCGTCGTCGGCTTCTGGCAGGGATTGAATTTTCTCCAACCGCGCCGCGCCGCGCGATTTTCATTCGCCGCAGTTGGAATCCTGCTATCCGTTTACGGATTTATCGTCAGTTTCGCGCTCGCGCTCTCCGCGCATTTCGAGCAGATACGAGCCGTGAACCCTGAATTGTTGAAGCAATTAACCTGGCTATTCAAAGGATGGTTAAAATAAAAGTCCAAAGCCTGAAGACTTTGGACTCCGCTTACGCGTTATTCATCCTTAAGTAATTCCCTCACCAAACTCTCTGGAACTTGCACCGCCACCACTTCGCCTTTGATGGTGGTTACGCCGTTCACGACAATCCATTCTTCCACGACAACTTTGCGCCCCTTCACTTCCTTCACCCTGCCGCGAATTTCCAGCACGGGACCCAGCGGCGTGGGCTTGAGATAATCCACATGCAGCGAAGCGGTGAGATAACGCAGCGGCGGCTCCGAATCCATCTCGCGGTTTTCGGCGCGATACCCCGCCGCGGCGGCTGTCCCCGTGCCGTGACAATCAATCAGCGAGGCGAGCAATCCGCCGTAAACATAGCCGGGGATGGAGGTATGAAACGGCTGCGGCTGAAAATACGCGACAGATTCATCGCCATCCCAATGGCTTTTGATCTGGTGTCCCAGTTCATTCTGCACGCCGCATCCGTAACAATGCGCGAGATATTCGGGATAGTATTCTTGAAAGGCTTTGTCGGTCATTGAGAGTCTCCAGTTTTCGATTTTCGATTTTCGGATTACATAATTCGCGATTCGTAATCCGTAAAAAATTAAGGCGCGGGCGTTTCAGCGGGCGTTGGCGTCGCAAGATTGTCGAGAATGACAAAACGACCAATTACCTTCCACTCAAGTCCCATAAAAATTTGTACTTCATACGTTCCCGGCAGCCAGCCGCCGATGGGCGTCGAACATTCGGTATATCCGCCGATGCCGCCCGTGCCGCCATCCCAGGGTTTGGTTTCATAAAACACCAGTTCGCCGTTTCGATACCAAAGCGCCGACCACTGCACGCCGGGCAGCGTGTTGTTGTAATCAAATCCGCCGTACATGGTTTTGACGGGAAGTTCAAAAACGGTCTGCGGGTCTATGGGATTCAACCCGTCAAATTTGGTGGAAAATTGTATTTGAGTAAAAACCGCGTCGGGATTCGGCGTGACGACTCCCGTGAACAACGATTCAATCGCAAGCGGCAAAAACGGCGTGACAGTCATCGTCGGCGTATCGGTAGTGGATGGCGTATTCGTAATCGTCGGCGTGAGCGTGATGGTGGGCGTTAATGTAATCGTCGGCGTGAGCGTAATTGTGGGGGTTAGCGACGGCGTAGGCGAAGGCGGATAGTAGTCGTAGATGATCGGCTCGCCGTAAAACGGAAGCCAAAACGCGCATCCAAATAAAAGCAGGGCAAACAAAAACAATCTCGCTGCGTTGGCGTTATGCATTCGGCGCAGACTATAAAAAGACAACCTGCGCGCGGTTTGCATCGCCTGAACGGCGGCGCGGGCGATAAAGAAAGCGGCGATTACGGTCAAGACCGCCGCGGCAATAACTCCACTGTGAATATCCATATTTGGATTATAACGTTTATCGTCATTGCGAGGAGGGCGTCCTTCCCGACGAAACAATCTCCGTATGATTGGAGACCGCCCGCTTTGCTCGCGCGACATTGTTCAACGTTATAATACCGCCATGACCCACGAACTCATCTTCCTCAAACTGGCCGGATCGCTTATCACCGATAAGGACAAACCCTACACCCCACGGTTAGACAAATTACAAAGCCTCGCACA
>JAQTWR010000344.1 GCA_028689195.1 Anaerolineales bacterium
GCGCTCACCATTCAATATACAATGGCGTCCACGCACACCTGGGGCGGAGTCAATTACGCAAACGCATTCAACGCGTCCATGACGGCGGTGGGCGTCGCGCTGCTGCTTTTTGGCGCGGGAATATTCGCCAGCATGATAAAAAGCGCGCCGCGCCTTCGCGGCAGGGTTGCTCTGGCGCGCAGATAAATCTGTCCGCATAAAAAATCCCCGCTAAATTAAACTGAACCCCTAAAAACAAACACAGAAAAAGCGCCCTCGTTATAGAGAGCGCTTTTTTTATCTATTCTAAAATAGTAACAACTCAATCTCGATTACATGCGCGAAACGCTTCCGTTGCCGCGGCGATGGTTTCTTCAATCACCGAATCGCTGTGCATGATCGAAATAAATCCCGCCTCGAACTGCGAAGGCGCGAGATAGACTCCATTTTCCAGCATCTTCATAAAGAACTTCCCAAAGCGGACTTTATCCGCCACCTTAACGGTATTCCAGCCGAGCGGTTTTGTTTCGCTGAAGAAGGTGGTGAACATCGTTCCGACGCGCGTTTGTTGGATGGGAATCCCCGAAGATTTTGCGGCGGATGCGATTCCCGCTTCCAACTTCGACGCGGATTTTTCCAACTGCGCCCATATTTTCTCGTCCCGAATTTGATCCAACGCCGCAATACCCGCGCTCATCGCCAATGGATTCCCCGAAAGAGTCCCTGCCTGATACATCGGTCCCAGCGGCGCGACCATTTGCATAATTTCCTTTTTGCCGCCATATGCGCCAACGGGCAACCCGCCGCCGATGACTTTGCCCAGCGTGGTCAAATCGGGTTTGATGTTATACAAAGTCTGTGCTCCGCCTTTGTGAACGCGGAAGCCAGTCATCACTTCATCAAAGATTAAGACCGCGCCGTGTTGCGTGGTGAGTGAACGAAGACCTTCCAAAAATCCGGGTTGCGGCGGAACGACTCCCATGTTGCCAGCGACCGGCTCGACGATGAGTCCCGCGATTTGGTCGGGATATTTTTTGAACAACGCCTCGACCGATTCCAAATCGTTGAAATTTGCAACCAATGTATCCGAAGCGACAGCGGTTGGCACGCCGGGAGAATCGGGCAAGCCAAGAGTCGCCACGCCCGAACCTGCCTGCACGAGCAGCATATCCGCGTGACCGTGATAGCAGCCATCGAACTTGATGATCTTCTCGCGCTTGGTATACGCGCGCGCCAGCCTCAGCGCGGACATGGTCGCTTCGGTTCCAGAGTTGACAAAGCGAATCATCTCAATGTTTGGCATGAAGTCCATCACGCGCCTGGCGAGTTCAATCTCCAGCGGACTCGGCGCGCCGTAGGATGTCCCCATCAGCGCGGCTTGTTGAATCGCTTCCACCACTTTGGGGTGTGCGTGCCCTGTGATGAGCGGTCCCCACGAAAGGACATAATCAACGTAGCGGTTTCCGTCCACATCGAAAAGATACGCGCCCTCGCCGCGTTGAATAAAGAGCGGTTGTCCGCCCACCGCGCGAAACGCGCGCACCGGCGAGTTCACTCCGCCGGGGAAAACTTGTTGTGCTTCTTGGAAAAGGTTGATTGATTTTTGTATGTTCATAAATACTCCAATAGTATGTCATTGCGAGCGGACAAAGTGAGCGAAGCAATCCCCAACTAATTTAGAGATTGCTTCGTCGCAACAAACGCTCCTCGCAATGACATTAGATTTTTAATTTTTTCCACAGCCAATTCCCCCGAATGAATACAATCGGGGATTCCAATTCCGCGATAGCCGTTGCCCGCCAGCGCAAGGCTGGGATATTTCTCCAGCGCAGAATCGATTTGCTTTAACTTTTCGGGATGACCCAAATTGTATTGCGGCATGGCGCCTTCCCAGATAAACACGCGGGAAATCATCGGCTCGGCAGTAATGCCTGAGGTGAGTTTTACTTCCTCTTTGGCGATTGCCAGCAAATCATCTTTATTCCACGGGATGTCTTGTCCAGCGCGACCAATGAACACGCGGATTAATGCGTAACCATCCGGCGCGCGGTGCGGGAATTTAGTAGATGTCCACGTGCCTGCCAATGCTTTGCGTCCCTCGCGGCGCGGAATGACGTAGCCGTAGCCATTCAATGGTTGCGGTAAATCCGCTTGGCGATAAGCAAGTGAAACAGTCGCTGTCGAAGCGTAGGGAATGCTTTGCAGCGTGGAAGATAATTCTTCGTCGAATGACAAAAGTTTTCCGCTGACGGGGGCGGGAGTGGCGAGGATGAGTGCGTCGGTTTCAAGTGATTCGGTGTCAAGGGTCACGTTCCATGTTCCACGTTCCACGTTCCGAGTGATTGCTGTGACGCGCGTATTAAGCCGCAACTCAACATTATGAGACTGCAAGTGAGCAACCAATGCTTCCACAATTTCAGCAAGCCCCGTCGTTGGCGTAAGAAACGCGGAGCGCGAACCTTGCAAGGGCGAAGCATGTTTCGCCCTTGCGCTGGCATTCATCTTCTTACGCATTTCAATCGCGCCGCGCGCGAGGCTGCCATGCTTGACTTCGAGGTCGCGCAAATATGGGAAGGTGGACATGAGCGAAAGTTGGTCGCCATCGCCCGCGTAGATACCCGACATGAGCGGCTCGATTAAATTCTCATACGCTTCACGTCCCAACCGACGAGAGACAAACGCGCCGAGCGATTCGTCTTCGCTGATATTTTTCGCGGGTTGGAGGAAGTCAAACCCCATCCGCGCTTTACCCACCCACGAAATTAATCGCGAGCGCAAAATGGACGGGATGTCCGAAGGAATCATCATGGCGAGTCCTTCGGGCAGAGGCAGCAGACGATTATGATTTAAGACAAACGTACTTTTGTTATTCGGATTCGTGCCGTGCAATCTTTCGCCCAATCCGAGTTCCTTGCACAACGCCACGCCCCACGGTTTGGACGCAAGAAATGTATCGGGTCCGCCTTCGATGATGAATTGCCCGTCGTCGAAAGTGACTCTATCGGTGGAGATTTTTCCACCCCAACGCGAATCCGATTCGAGAATAGTAATTTGTGAATAGTAATTGGTAATTGAGGCGTAGTATGCTGCTGATAAGCCAGCAATGCCGCCTCCTACAATCGTTAATCGCATAAAAAATCCTTCAAGTCAAAATTATTCTGCATTTATAAATGCGGCGCTTTCCATTTTCGAATCACATCTGCAAACGGAACTTTGATTTTATTGGGATTGAACGGGAACCAGCCAATCTCTGCACGGACGGCTTGCTCTTTGAGTTCGGTACTGCCCCAAATAAAGGTCGTGCCGACAACGGCGACGATAACGCACAGCCAGTTATTTTGAATGAACAACGAAGCCACGATAACGAGAAATCCAATGCCCATCATGTAGGGCCAGACGATGTAGCCAAAAGCGCGCTCGCCGCGAATGACAAGCGGAAATCCAAGCCCGATAATGAAGAGGGTGACGAAGCCGATGAGAATGCCAAAAGAGTTCATAGTAATTGGTAATTGGTGATTAGTAATTGGGTTCGCGGTCAAGTAAGT